>CAYRWC010000117.1:0-7964 GCA_964427795.1 uncultured Oscillospiraceae bacterium
AAGAAGTGTCACAGCTGGAATTATTAACTCTGATAGACACCCTTAACCGCGATCACCAGATTCACGGCATTCTTTGCCAGCTGCCCCTGCCTTCGCATATCGATGAATTTACAATCCTGTGCGCCATCGCCCCGGAGAAAGATGTCGACGGTTTCCACCCGGTTAATGTCGGCTTGCTTTCGCTGGGCCGCGACTGCCTGGTATCCTGCACGCCATCCGGCATTATAGCGATGCTGAAAGCCTATGACCGGCCGATCAACGGTCAGCACTGCGTGATAATCGGCCGCAGTAATATCGTCGGCAAACCTGCCGCCCAACTGATGCTGAAAGAACACGCGACCGTCACTGTAGCTCATTCCAGAACCCGTGATTTACCGGCGTTGTGCCGGCAGGCCGACATCCTGATCGCCGCGATCGGCCGTCCAAAAATGATAACTGCCGAGTACATCAAGCCCGGAGCTACCGTCATCGATGTCGGCATCAACCGGGACGAAAACGGCAAAGTTGTCGGCGATGTCGATTTCGCGGGCGTTTCTGAGATTGCCGGCGCAATTACGCCGGTGCCAAACGGCGTCGGTCCGATGACCATAGCCATGCTGCTGCAAAATACATTAAAAGCGTTTCGACGGTTGGAAGGTCTGGGAGATTAATCGACCCGCTTCAGGAGGATTAAATTCATGTACCCGATTAAAAATGCCGAGATCTTATGTGTCGGAACCGAATTGCTGCTTGGGCAGATTACGAACACCAACGCCGCCTGGCTGGCACGCGAACTTAGTTTAGCCGGCATCCATTCATATTATCAGACTGTAGTCGGCGACAATCCGGAACGCCTTTCCGCCATGCTTGAATTAGCTGCCGGACGGTCCGATCTTGTTATTCTGACCGGCGGTTTAGGCCCGACGCAAGATGATCTGACGATGGCTGTGGCCGCGCAAGCCGCGGGTTTGCCTTTGAAGCTTCATGAACCGAGCCGCGCGGCCATAGAACAATATTTTATCCGGACCGGCCGCAGGCAGATTACGGAGAACAACTGGAAACAAGCGATGATGCCTGATCCTTCGATTGTTCTGCCCAATCATAACGGCACGGCTCCCGGCGCCATCTTCGAGATGAAGCGCGGTAACAGGACATGCATCCTGGTTCTGCTGCCTGGTCCGCCTTCGGAAATGCAGCTGATGTATCACGAATCAGTCGCCCCTTATCTGGAGCGGCATACGGCAACCCGCCTTCGGCATTGCTTTGTCCGCCTGATCGGCATCGGCGAGTCGGCTGCCGAAACACAGCTGCTGGACTTGATCAATGGTCAGGGCAATCCCACCCTGGCTTCATATGCTTCTGAAGGCGAGGTCATGTTTCGCATCACACAATCCGTAGCACATGATGACGATCCTGATTTGACAGCACCGATGCTCGCCGAAGTGAAAAAAAGAGTCGGCAGCTTCATCTATGAAATCGGGCCGCGGACCATGCCGGAAGTTGTTTATGATCTTCTTAAACAGCGGCGGGAAACGGTCGCTTTTGCCGAATCCTGCACCGGCGGCCTTGTCTCTGCTCAATTAACAGATTTAGCAGGAGTTTCGGCAGTTTTTCGCGGCAGTGTGGTTGCTTATGATAATCAAATTAAAAAGCAGGTTCTGCGGGTATCTCCGGATATTCTGGAGCAATACGGCGCGGTCAGCGCCGAATGCGCGGAGGCCATGGCGAAAGGATGTCATGATGTCATGGGCAGCGATTGGGCTGTCTCCGTAACCGGTATTGCCGGTCCGGATGGCGGCAGTCCGGAAAAACCGGTTGGTCTTGTCTATCTGGCCGTCGCCGGTCCGGAAGGCACCCTGACAAAGCGGCTGCAATTGACCGGCAATCGGCTTCGCATCCGCAAAGTATCTGCTTTAAACGCGTTTGATTTGCTCAGAAGGCAATTGATTCCATGAACGAGCCGGAAGAACAGGCCAAACTTGAGCCGGTCGGCCAGAAAACCGGCAAATCGACTAATCTCTCATTAGCCGCCATCTTGATGATGGCCGGCCTCTTAGTCAGTAAATTTACCGGTCAATTACGGGAAATCCTGGTTGTTCCGATCCTGGGCTTGGGTATAGGATCGGACGCGTTTTTTTTGGGTTTTCAGATACCGGACCTTTTTTATCAGCTTCTGGTCGGAGGAGCGATCCAAGCAGCCATAACGCCGTCTTTGGCTGCTGCGCTGGAAAAAAGGCAGGAAAAGAAGGGCTGGCGGAGCCTGAGCATTTTTATTAACCTGGCGGCGATCGTCATGCTGATCGCCGTTGCAGCAGGCGAACTTCTGGCGCCGCAGCTGATCCGGCTTTATAACAGACAAAAAGAACCGGCCGTCATCGCTCTGGCAGTGGAAGTAACACGCGCGCTGTTTCCTCAGGTTTTCTTTATGATGCTGGCCGCTCTTTGCATCGGCATTCTGAATGCTTATAAAAAATTTTCATCCACCGCGTTCGGTCCTTCGGTCTATAACATCTGTGTCATTCTGGCGATCGTCATTCTCGGGCGGTCCGGGGCAGTCAGCGCCGCGACCGGCGTCATGCTGTCGGCTTTCGTTTATTTTGCCATGCAATTCATTCTGGCCAGACGCGAATTCCGCAATTATACTTTCTCGCTGGACTATCACGACAGCGGTTTTCGCCGGCTTTTGCGCCTGGCTGTCCCGACGTTGATCTCCGGTTCGATCGTTCAGGTAAACATGATCATCCTGACTGCCTTTGCCAATGAGAACCCCGGCGACGTCACCTTGCTGCGCAATGCCTCGACAACCTGGCAGCTGCCTTACGGTGTGTTTGCCGTGGCGCTCGGCAACGTTATGCTGCCTTCGCTGGCCGGATACCATGCCAAACAGGACATAACCGCCGGCCGCCGGATATATACGCGCAGCCTGCGCAGCGCCTTGTTTCTGATTTTTCCTTCGGCGGCTTTGTTTTTGGTTATGCAGCAGGATACGATCCGGGCTGTTTTCCAGTGGAGCAAGGCCTACCCGGACCGCAGCGTCAATGTCGCGGCTTCGATCCTCGGCTGGTATTGTCTGGCGATGGTCGCTCAGACAGTCATCTTTATAACCAATCAGGCTTTTTACGCGCGTAAAGTGACGCGCGTCGCTCTTTACAACGGTATTCTGACCTTGATTTTAAACGCCTTGTTCAGCTGGCTGCTGACCCGTTTTACATCGTTGGGCGTCAGCAGCCTGTCGCTATCATACGCTCTGACCAGTCTAATCAGCGCCGTTCTTTTGTATTTAATATACAGCCGGGGCTTTCCCGGAGCCGCTCCGAAACGGTTGTGGCCGTTTATCATACGCTGCTGCCTATGTTCATCAGTCTTGATATTAACTGTTTTGGCGCTTAATTCGTTACCGGTCGCTCCGGAAGGCAAAGCAGCTCAGCTCATCTGGTTTGCCGTACGCGCCGTGATCGGCCTGGCCATTTACCTGACGGCTGCCTATGCCTTGCGGATGCCGGAATCTGCGCAAACGCTGGAAAAAATCAGTCACATCTGGAATAAAATAACCGGCAGGTCGACTCAATCGTGACCGGCAGAGCGTCATCAGCCTTGATCTATTTTGTTAAATTACATTTTGCCGGCTTTTGTCGTGTTTTGTCGGCTTTGTTTTCTTGACTTGGCCGTGACGGATCTTTATAATGTTGGTAAAGGAACGATTGTTCTATTATGGAGGTAGTTATGGCACGAGGAGATAAAGCCCCCGGCAAATCCAGTCAAGAAGTGAATCAGAAGGTTTCATCGGATCGCGCTCGCGCCCTTGATGTGGCTTTAGGCCAGATCGAAAAACAATTCGGCAAAGGAGCGGTGATGAAATTGGGCGAAAGGGCAAGCATACAAGTGGAAGTAATCCCTACGGGAGCCTTGTCGCTGGATATCGCGCTGGGTGTCGGCGGCGTACCGCGCGGCCGTGTCGTAGAAATTTTCGGGCCTGAATCATCCGGTAAAACGACCGTTGCGCTGCATATGATCGCTGAAGCCCAGCGTCAAGGCGGCACGGCGGCATTTATCGATGCCGAGCATGCCCTGGACCCCAATTATGCGTCTCATCTGGGCGTCGATATCGACAACCTGATCATTTCTCAGCCCGACACCGGCGAACAAGCTCTGGAAATAACCGAGGCGCTGGTTCGCAGCGGCGCAATCGACATTATTGTCATCGACTCGGTTGCCGCGCTCGTCCCAAAAGCGGAAATAGATGGCGAGATGGGCGATGCCCATGTCGGTCTGCAGGCCAGACTTATGTCCCAGGCTTTACGCAAGCTGGCCGGCGTCATCAGCAAATCAAGCACGGTCGCAATTTTTATCAACCAATTGCGCGAAAAAGTCGGCATCATGTTTGGCAATCCGGAAACAACCCCCGGCGGCCGCGCGTTGAAATTTTACGCTTCGGTCAGACTGGACGTCCGTAAAACGGAAACGCTGCGCAATGGCAATGACATTATCGGCAGCCGCACTCGGGTTAAAGTCGTCAAAAACAAGGTTGCGCCGCCATTTAAAGAAGCAGAATTCGACATTATCTATGGCGAAGGCATATCACGCGAAGGTTGTATTCTGGATATAGCGGTCAATATGGAAATTGTAGAAAAAAGCGGTTCCTGGTTTTCATATAAAGGACAACGTATCGGTCAGGGGCGCGATAATGCCAAATCATATTTGAAGGACAACATCGCTATCCGCGATGAAATTGAACAAACCGTCAAGGCTGGCATTGCGCCTGTTCAGTCGGCTGCTGCCGAAGTGTCGGTTGATGAAGAAAATGAAGAAGATATCCTCGGACTTAACGGTTGAACCGCTGTCGGAAGAAGAACGGACCTGGAATCGCTGCCTGCAGGAAGCCCGATCGCAGGCAATAGCTTTTCTCGGCTTATCGAAAAAACCTTCCGGCCAGGTTGCTGCCCGCTTACAAACGCAGTTATTTAGCCGGGAGGTTATTCAAGCCGTTTTGTCAGAATTGCAGGAGGACGGTTATCTGGATGATTATGCGCTTGCTAAGCGCATAATCGGACAACGCCAGGGGCGTCAAGCTGAAGCGAAAAGCGCTTTGCGCCGCCGATTGTTGACAAAAGGTTTGGCTGCCGAATCCGTTGAATTGGCATTGAACGAAGCTTTTGACGATCAGGAATCGGCTAATGCTTTGCTGGATCAGCGTTTTGGCACCGTGTCATCAGACATAACCGGTGAGCTTGTTGTTCAGGACGGCATCCTGCAGAAAATGGCCCGTTTCTTAATGAGCCGCGGATATGATCCGGAATTGATCGAACAAATATTGACACGTCGTTTCAGGCATTGACAGCACAGCCTGTTTTCGGGCATGATAGAACGAGTGCATGTCTACGGGTATACTCCGCAGTCTGACATGCGAAAGGTGAGATGTCATCTGTCCGTTCTGAATATCGGAACGCCCGATAATCCAAATAAATCTTTTTATCTCTTGTCACTGGGCTGTGCCAAAAATTTGGTCGATGCTGAATGCATGAGCCAAATGCTGCGAGACGCCGGTTTTATATCCGTTGATCAGCCGGATAATGCGGCTTTTTTAATTGTTAATACCTGCGGTTTCATTGATCAGGCAAAACAAGAGGCGATTGATGCCATTTTAAATTTGGCTGATTATAAAGCACCGCAAGGACAGGCTCAAGCGCTTATTGTGACAGGATGCCTGGCTCAACGCTATGCTGAGGAGATAAAGCATCAATTGCCGGAAGTCGATGCGGTATTAGGCACATCTGAATATGGCAGTATTGCAGAAGTCGTCAGGCAATTGGCGGCCGGCTGCGGTAAAATCGATCATAAACCTGGAAAGCCGGGCAGTCTGGATCATCTGCGTATTAACCGGAACCCGTCGACGCCAAGTACTTACGCCTATATTAAAATTGCCGAAGGATGTTCCAATCATTGCGCTTATTGTGCCATACCGGGGATTCGGGGTGAATTATGTTCCCGTCCTGAGGAAGATATCGTCGCTGAAGCCGACCGGTTAAGCCGTGAAGGTTATCAGGAACTCATTCTGATTGCCCAGGACACCGGCCGATATGGCCTTGATTTATATGGCGAACGCCGGCTTACTTCATTATTGAAAAAAATATGTGCACTGCAGCAGGTGCGATTGATTCGTGTGCTCTATATTTATTCAGATGGCCTGACCGACGATTTTATCAACCTGCTGGCGCATGAGAAAAAAATAGCCCATTACCTGGATATGCCGATTCAGCATGCGTCGAATCGTCTTTTACGATCGATGAACCGTCGGGACACACAAGAGAGTATTCGCGAAGCCGTTCATAATCTGCGAACAGCTATACCGGATCTGATTTTAAGAACAACGGTTATGGTTGGATTTCCCGGCGAAACCGAAGACGATTTTCAGATTCTTCTTGAATTTCTCAATGAAATGCGATTTGACCGGCTGGGCTGCTTTGTTTTTTCGCCGGAAGAGGGAACAGCGGCCTTCGTCATGAAACCGCGAGTCAGAAAACAAACAGCTGAACGACGTTATCGCCAATTGATGAAACTGCAGCAGGATATTTCCTGTGCCAGTGTAAAGAAACGTTTGGGTGCCGTTTTGCCGGTGACACTTGAAAGTCTTGATGATCGTGGTATATTTTACGTAGGCCGTAGCTATGGTGAAGCGCCTGATGTGGATCCTGTCATTTATGTAGCCGGGACAACTGATCAAGAACTGCTTGGCCAGACAGTTCCAGTCCGACTGGTAGATGGTGATGATTATGATATGACTGGAGTGACTGTTTTGTGAATCTGCCAAATCGGTTAACAGTTGTTCGCATCTTGATGATACCGTTGATTCTGGTCTTCCTGCTGCCATTGCCGGAAACCGGCCAAACCGCGGGCTGGAATGCGTTTATTCTCAGCAACGGTCGTATTGTGGCCTTGTTCTTGTTTATTATCGCGTCGATAACCGATTTGATCGACGGCCGGATAGCTCGTAAATACAATCTGATTACCAATTTTGGCAAATTCATGGATCCGATTGCCGATAAAATGCTGATTATATCCGTTTTGATCGCTTTCGTGCAAACCGGCCGCATCAGCGCTTTAGTGGCTATCATCGTGATCATCCGCGAATTCATGATAACCGGCATTCGTCTTTTGGCAGCCGATAAAGGCGTTGTCATTGCCGCCGGCCAGCTGGGCAAAGCCAAAACCGTTTCCCAAATTGTCGCCATCATTGTTATCCTGGCCGAACCGCTGTTGATTTGGCTGACTTCATCATGGATCCCGGCTGCCTGGATTACAATAATCGGTGACATAACGATGATCGTCGCTGTTGCATTAACGCTTCTGTCCGGTTACAATTATCTGCGCAACAGCCAATCCTTTCTGAAAGATTAGAAAGATCGGTTTTATGCAATCGGGATCTTGACAATTCCTTGATTATCAAATAAAACTATGATATGCCCAAAGCCATCTTGGAGACCCCTTGCATGGCGACAATACAGGAGGTAATTTTAATGTCAGCAGATAGTGTATTTGAAAGTGTCCGCAACATTCTTGTTGATCAACTCGGCGTTGACGGTGATATCGTCACCATGGAATCGAATTTTATTGATGATCTCAATGCCGATTCACTTGATATTGTTGAATTGGTCATGGCCATGGAGCAGGAATTCGGCATATCCATACCGGACGAAGAAGCCGAGCGAATTAAGACTGTCGGAGACGCCGTGGATTTCATCAAAGCCAATGTCTGATAGGAAGCCCCGCAAGGGGCTTTTTTTCAAGGCGGATTCTCAGGCGGCCGCATCGGGTTCACTTGAACAGGTTTTCAATCAGGAAAACCTGGCCGGTTTGCAAAAACAAGTCGGCTATTTTTTTCATGACCAATCTTTAATTTACCCGGCTTTGACCCATTCGACCTATGCTTATGAGCACCGTCAAGATCATTTGCCGGATAATGAACGACTGGAGTTTCTTGGCGATGC
>CAYRWC010000118.1:0-7958 GCA_964427795.1 uncultured Oscillospiraceae bacterium
AGGTATCTGGCGTCGTGATGCCACTTGACTGTGCCGAACGGATGCTCCGACAGGCTCATTCGGGCTTTGATCTTGGCTGTGTCACTGCGAAACCTGATTTGAGCATACTTTTTAGGCCGGTCATACCGGTCCAGGATATGACAGTTCGGATGGATGGCCGCTTCCGGCGGTATGCACTGCAGCGGTTGGCTTATCTGGCCATACATCCGCACCGGAACAACTGTCGTCTCCGGCCCGAAGCTGACATCCTTGGGTTGGCGGCTGGCGGTGCACTTGTTGACACATTGGTGGCAGGCGGCCCGATTTTTATAGATCGTATCGGCATCCCGATTTTTGATTCGATGCAATTCATAGATCATCGGGCAGATTACCGTATCAGCATCTTTCCGGATGAAGCAACTCAGCTGGGATTCTTCCTGGACTTCAACTGTCAACCCGTTGCCGATATAACACTCCGGTAAACACCTGCCGACAGGCACTTCCGGATATTTTTCGGTTCATTCGACACACAAGCGTCAGTACGTCGGAAAAGCCTGTGACAACGAACACGTCCATCATGGCCTCATTCGCTCCGCGCACATGTATCTCATCCTGGTTTTGGCAGCGCGGCCTGCGGCAAACGTTTCATTCATGTTCATCCTCCGTGATATGTGCATTTGACAGTTTTCATTGGATTCCGAGTCGAACGTCCGTTTTAAATGAAAGTGGATTATTTTTATTTCCCCTAATAGGTATAATCTTTCGCCCAATAACCCTGATCGCAGAACTTCCTGTAATGGAATATATCAGGTGTATTTTGCACATAAATCGCATGGGGGCAAAAGGTCGATTCACATAAAAAGCCATTGTATTCCCGAGGACACTCGAAGATGTTTTTCCATCCCCCGGAAACGTTCTCCAGCTCATCGTCATCCAGCTTTCCAGTTTTGCTTGCGCAGCCCGCGGAAAACGTTTTCTTCAGCTCCGCCGGCGCCTCGATGCCCTTTTCGGCCAGCAGCGCTGCATAGACGTCCCAATTAGCAGCTGCGCGAGCCTTTTCCACCCATGTCGCGTCCTTGCCGGCCTCCTCCATGCGTTGCCTCAGTTCCGTTGATAAACCGTTCATAGCAATCCTCCTACACATTTTAGTTTGTGGTATCTTGATAGAACACTATTGATTTTCCTACCAGCGCAATGTACTGACCCGACAAGATTTTCAGGCTGCTGTTGTTCAAACTGGATCTCCTGAATAATGTGTCATTCTTCACTTTTCAGCGTTCCCCGGCAGCCCGTGTTTTCGTGATACTCGATAATATACCTTTTTTGCATAAAATTCCGAGGCAGACTACACCAGAAGTTGCACTGGTAGCAGACAAGACCTTTCTGATAAACGCCGTCAACGCCATCCCCACCGCAGGCCCGATCCAATTCGTCGTCCGTCAATTGCCGAACAGAGTTTTCGTCGATCAGGATTTCCTCTTCGCCAATTATTATCTTTTTCAAGCTTGTTTTCCCCCTTGTCATATTATTGTGCCGAAATATGGAGCTTACGCTCAATTCCTTCTTTCTTCTTGTGATACCGTTCTCAATTCCCCGAAAGCAAGGCTCTCAGTTCTGTAAGCTGCGCTTCGGTTAAACCGCAATCTAGCAAATAGCTTGCGGATGCAGCCTGAAGCTGTCCGGCGCTCACTTTACCGTAATCCTCATCACCGGTTAGGTAAGTGATGATCTGTCCGCCCCTCATCTTCCAAATATCCTTATAGGCTTCAGATTCTTCTGTGTAGTGATAAAAGTTCACCCAGCTTTCCAGATAGTCGTCGTGAATATCCTCAAGACCGACCCCCATAAACGCTTCTAAAACAAAGAGCACGAAGCCTGTTCTGCTTTTGCCCTCGGCGCAATGGATCAAATATGGCCCCTCGTTTGCAAGCATGAACTCGACGCCTCTTTTCAGCTTATCCTTATAGTCGGCGGAGCTGAAATCCTTTTCGATATTCAACGTGACCACATGGCCGCAATCATAAAGGGACTTATAGTAAGGCGAGTCAAAGCCCGATTCGCCCATAAACGTTTCTACATCTTCGCTCGAATCCTTGAGATTCACAACCGTTCGAATCCTCGCGTTTTCGATCAAGCCATCCGTGCAAGACGCCCTACCGAGTTCAGGAGATACCGGCGTGCTGGAACGGTAAAGGGTATAGGGCTTAATACCTCCGAAGGCTATTTCAGGAAAGTTAGCAAATTGAGCATCCGAAACAAACTCGCTGCGGTCATTTGACCGTTCATCAGAAAACTCGGTGTAGAGTACCTGATACCAGCCCGCGAGTCCTTTAGGCTCCGAAAGAACGATCTCTACCCTTGTATCGCTGTCTACAGAAACACCCAGTTCTTCGGCGCAATTACGATACTTTATGAAAACAGCTATCGTATCGCCTTTAAAAGCCAGCGCTGGTTCAAACATCTTGCTTGCGCTGTCTCCGATGTTTCCTGCAAAAACCATATCCCAGGTTTTACCATTCACGGATAAACACACCCTATCGCCAGCTTCGATGCCGGCGTTTACCACATCCTCCGGCAAGATACCGTCAAGATAGACATTGCCGTCCTCATCAATTTCCGCGACTGTGCCGGTCAGAACCGTATTGCCCGCAGTGCATCCGAAAAGCAGCCCTGCCAGCAACACGATTGCCAGAAGCATTGCAAGTGCTTTTTTCATAACTATTTCCTCTAATTCTTAAAACCTCATGCGGTTATTATTCTGAAAGATTGGGGTTTGTTACGTATCGCCGGACACACCCTCTTACTCTGCGTTTTATTATCCAATAACAGCCAAATGATAATTTTGATCGGTTTGACTGTTACATGTCGTTTATAGGATTATAGCACATACTGCAGATATAATTAATCAGGGATTGACGTACCCCCGCGTCTTTCGAAAATAATATAATTTTCCATCATAAAAAGCATCGGAAATCCAACAATTCCGGTGTTTTTCGTTATCAATACAGCATAAAGCGGAATTAATTTGCAAACAGGATATGCCGTAAATAATTATTTTTCTTATTCAATTAGTGATAAAATTGATGTATCGAAATAATTTACCACTTTTGATCCGTCATAATTTCAATATTCACTTTTAGTCATTAAAATCCCGGCTCACCCAAGTGCCGTCCCGATAATCAAACAATCTGCCGTACCCGGCTGAACGGACGAGTCTTGTGGCTTCTTCAAAGTAAAAATCAAGCTGTTCCGGCAAATGGGCATCCGAACCAAGTGTGACGGGGATGTCTCGTTTGCTCATTTCACGGAGGATCCATTCGGAGGGATATACGCTATCCACCCGTCCCCTGGCAAGGCCTCCCGTATTCACCTCGACAACCGCCCCTTGCCGCGCTGCCAGATCCAGTGTTTCGGCAATCTCTTTTTTATACCACGTATCGCTCTCTCTGAAATACCGACTGTCTCCGTTGTTCTTCTTAATAACGTCCAGATGCGCCAACACGTCAAAGCGCTCGTTCCGGAGCATTTCCCGCACCAGTGAGTAATACAGCGTGACAAGCTTCCTGATATCCCCGCCCGCAAAGGTCTCCAGCGCGCTTTCAAACGCACCAACGCCGCCCTCGATATCATAAAACGGGCCGGGCGCGGCGCCTGCAAAATGCACGGCGCCTATCGTGAAGTCAAGGCCGTATCTGCCGAATATTCCACGGTCGTCGCCATGCAGATAATCAATTTCCATACCGCAATAAATCCGGATACGGCCGGCGTACTCTTTTTTCAACTGCTGAATATATGCGACATATTCATCGGCGCTTTGCTTTGTCATATTCCATTTACTGTTAAAAGGAACCGGCGCATGAGAGGAAAACCCCAGGTCGGTAAAACCTTTTTCCAGTGCGTATCGGACATAATCATCCGGCGTTCCCGCGCCGTCGCAAAATCGGCTGTGCGTGTGCAGATTGCTGTGGGTTTGCTTGCTGCTATATGTGCCTTCTATATCGAAAGGAGCAGCTGATCTGTCTATTGATCCTTCTCTCATGATTCCTCTCCCAACTCGCGCAGCCTTGCCTGATGTGTCGTTCCTGCTTTGCGAATTTGCCGCATCAACATAATAATCGTGTTCTGCTGTTATGTAAACGGATTCAAATCGATCGGGTCATGGACGAGTTACGAAAACATATCCTATAAAATTGGGCAAGGCGTTTGACTATATTAGCTGTTCAGCTTACAATAAACAAAATATGGAGGCTACGCCACATGACTGAAGTTGTTGCCGCTCTGATCTGGGATAAGAATAAATTCATGATCTGCCAGAGACCGAAAACAAAATCGCGGGCGTTGCTGTGGGAATTCGTCGGCGGCAAGGTAGAACAGGGCGAGACCAAGATGCAGGCTCTCATCCGTGAATGTCGGGAGGAGCTTGCCATTACGCTTTCCGTGGGCAGCGAATTCATGACGGTAATACACGAGTATCCGGATATTTCTATCCGTCTGACCTTGTACAATGCGACGATTGCGGAGGGAACGCCGCAAAAGTTAGAGCATAAAGATATCCGCTGGATTACCGTGGACGAGATTCCTCAATACGAATTCTGCCCGGCGGATACGGCCATTCTGAATAAGCTGCGCCATATCGAAGATAGCGTGTAAAGAGAAGGTGCCGAAAAGGGTGCGTCATGCATTGCCGATAAACGTTTCAACATCATCCAAGCAGTGAATAAAAACCGAAACGATTTCGGGATCGAATTGAATTCCGGCATATTTGTTTAATTCGTTAACAGCATCATCCGGGTTCATCGCTTTTCTGTACGATCTGGTGTTTGTCATCGCGTCATAAGCATCTGCAACAGCTATGATTCTCGACATCAGCGGTATTTCGTCCCCTTTGAGTCCGTTCGGATAACCCAAGCCGTCATAATGCTCATGATGAGAAAGAATGATGCTCGCAATATTATAATACTCAACCGTGTTTTCCAAAATTCTTGCGCCCTTGGCTGAATGAAGTTTCATGATTTCCCATTCATTGCTGTCCAACTTACCGTTTTTATTTAATATTTCTTCATTAATACCTATTTTACCAATATCATGAAGAAAGCCGGCGACTTTTAATCGATCAATCAAGCTTCTTTCCAATTGCATTTTTTCGGCGATCATTTTACAGATCAAGCCGACTCGCTCCGAATGTTTTTTCTCCCGTTCACTTTTCGTAAAAAGCGCGTCCATAATCACCTTGACGGTGTTGCTTCTGGAACTCTTGCTGCTGTAATATTTCCGGTTATACATGAATGTCTCTGCTTCTTTCATTAAATCGTCCAGAGAATCATCCCGTTTACTTTGGATGCTGCAGCCAAAAGATATGGTTATGATTTCCTTTTCATGGTTTTCATTATCCTCGTTGACCCGTTTGTCGATGTAATCCAGATACCTTTCCATTTCTTCTTTGCTGGTATTGCATTTGATGATAGCAAATTCATCGCCGCCTATGCGTGCAAAAACAACATCGCTTCCGGCGTATTTTTGTATTCTGTGAACAATATCCTTAAGCGCTTTATCGCCTTCCAGATGCCCGAATGTGTCATTATAAATTTTCAAGCCATTGATATCGCCCATCAGTATAGCTATCGGGTATCCGTCGTTTTCTCCGCCGTTTCTCCGCGTGAATTCCTCCTCGAAAAAACGTCTGTTGTATAAACCGGTAAGGTGATCATGGTAAGCCAGATATTCATTTTGCCTGGTTACTTCCTCTCTTTTTGTCACATCAAAAATGATGGAGAATAAAACGATACTGCCGTTGTATTCAATAGCGCTGCTGTAAATGTCGATAATTTTAATTTCCCCGTTTTTCATCCGATATGGAATTGTAAAGTATTTTTGCTGTTTATTCAAAACCAATTGACGATAATGTCTTGCTTGTTCCGTATCAAACATGTTGAGATCCTGGCTTGTCAAATTGAGCAGCTCCTCTTTAGAATATCCGAGAAAATTAATGGCCGCGCTGTTTGCTTCGATGATCTTTCCCGAATCCGGCTCAATAATAAGCATCATTGCTTCGGGATCATTGATCATTGCTTGCGTCTGTTTCAGCAGCTTTTCAGTTTCTTCCTCTTTTTCCTTCCTCTTGACTGCATTCCAGACTCCACTCATAAGCAAGGTCATAGAATGTACATCATTATCTATATAGTCGGTTTTTTTATTTGCAAAGCCGATTACCGCAACGATTTTGTCGTTTTCAAATATCGGCAGCGACATAAATCTCCGTATGCTGATACAACCGGCCGGATAACCATCATTTAGTGGATTTGTCATATCAAAATCATTGACTACAACAGTACGGCGCTGACGAACCGCCTCGCCCCATATCCCTGTTTCGTCTAATTGATATTTGTTTTGCTGATGAGTCATGGCGTTATCGCTTATGATTCCATCTGTCCAGGAATTTAATGAAAATTCATTCGTGTTCTCATTAAATAAATAAATATAACCATACTGGCTCTCGGTTAAGTTAAGCGCTTCATGAAGAGCATAATCAATCTGTTCCTGAATACTGGCAAAAGGTTTCGTCATACACTGCGCGATGATCCGATTCGCCTCGGAAATGTGACTGATGGTCTCCTGTTGTTTATATTGGGTCGTAATATCCCTGATAAACGCGCCGACGCCGGTTTTATTTTGATCAAGTAAAACCGGGAATTTGCGTGTTTCAAAAATTCTGTCATTGACTTTTTCAAGCGAGCTGCAAGTCATATTTTTACTTATCGCTTCCTGATCCGTATCGCGGCAATTGTCGGCATTTTTAGAATTCATTAGTTCATAATCGGTTTTCCCGACCAATGCGTTGACGTCTGTACCATAAAAATCCGCAAATGCTCTATTGGCCAGAAGATGCCGAAAATTGTAATCTTTAAGAAAGATCAGATCCTGACTTGAATTAATAAATGTTTCGAATAATTTTTTTTCCTTTTCCAGCTGAAGAATCAAGGCTTTTCTTCCCGAAATATCTCGACTCACACCAATCAATCCGATAAGTGAATTGCTGCTGTCATAAAACGGAGATTTGTTTGTATCCAGCCAGACGGTGTGCCCATCCGGATATGTTACTTGCTCTTCGTTTTTCTTCGATTTACCTGAACTGATCATTTCCAGGTCTTTTTTCCGGAATAAATCCGCTGTTTCCCAATCGAATATATCATAATCGGTTTTCCCGACCAATTCAGTTTCGGGAAGTCCGACCAATTCTGCGAAAGCATTATTGCATCCAACGTACCGATACTCGGAATCTTTGTAAAAAATCAAGTCCGGAGTCGCATTCACCAGTGCTTTTAGTAGGGAACGCTGTTCTTCGATTTGTTGCTTGTTATGCATTTCAATTGCGTTTTTTTGAATTATTTTCTTTATATTGATATACGAAATATAAAGAATAAAAGCCGCTGACAACAAAACATACGCCAATCCTTTAATAATCGAAAAATATAACAACTCATACAGATTGCCAAACAACTTAAAAGCAATATTATCGGATACAAAAATCCATATGACTCCAAAAACAAGAAACAGCAAGGCTATCTTAACAGCTTTAATCATACTCATGCGAGCGATCTGATCTTTATCAAAACTGTTTTTTGTGTCCATGATCTGATCTCCTCACTTTAAATAAGAAGCACCCTAACATGACGTCATGAATTTTTAAGTTTTAATTCCGGCTAACAGAAAATTACAGACTGGTGAGAGATAAAAAAGAAGTCGCTGATTTTCCTCTTTCTCTACTAAAATATTATCATAGAATAATCAAACCGACAATGAGTATCCTTGAGGAAAATTTTAAAGCATCTCCGCTCGTGTTGCGCTGAATGTGTCAACCTATCCTCCCATCCTTTTAGTTTCTCAGGAGCAAAAATCGGCTATTCTTTATGCAAGGTAAAATAATTTAATAGAACATCTTTCTTGGTATAGTGGTATAATTTAAATTATTATTAAAATAT
>CAYRWC010000119.1:0-7923 GCA_964427795.1 uncultured Oscillospiraceae bacterium
TAAAAATACAGTTTTGAGCACAAGGAAGGCTATTTCGAAGCCTATGATTTTTCCCTGGATGATGTTTACCGGTCTTTAAGCCGCATGAACAGCTACCAGGAAGCGTTCTTGCTCAAACTGCACCAGAGTGTGAGCAAGATTTATGGACGGGACACGAGCAACGTCTTCTACGATGTCACCAATTATTATTTTGAGATCAAGACGGGGGATGAGTTGCGGCGCAAGTGCGTCTACAAGGAGCATCGGTCAGATCCGATTGTCCAGTTGGGCTTATTAATCAACCGGCAGGGCTTACCCATAACCTACAAGCTGTTCAGCGGCAACACCAACGGCTGTAATTCTTTGCTGCCAGTTCTTGCTGAAGTCAAGGCAAATAATGGCCTCAAACGGATGATCGTCGTCGCGAACATAGGACTCAATACCAGCGAAAATATCGGCTACAACCGTATTAAAGGTGATGGTTACATCTATTCGCAGACTGTTCGCGGGGCGAGCCGAGAAATGCAGCAATCTGTTCTGAACCCTTCGGAATATCGCACAACGGGGGATAACTTCCGGATTAAGTCACGCTTTTATCCCCGGACGATCACGGTGATGAATAACCAAAACAAGCCCGTACGCGTCATGGTTGACAAGAAACAGATTATTCTCTACATTATGTTTTCTGGACATCGTATAACACCTTCCTTTTATAAGACTACATCTACTCTATTCATTTTTGACGACCAAGAAACGTGACAATCCACCACAAGTTCCAGAAAATCAAAAAAACGTCGGTTCACAGCTCACACCTATTGCAGTTCTGGTGCATCAGCGTGACTGCGATAACACTCACTACAGTGAATAATATCAAGCATCTGGCAAACGGCCTGTTCTTCAAGTCCAAGTTGGCCTGCAATTTCGGCGGGTGCCATTCCATTTTGAAATCCGAACAAAATCAATTCGACCTTGAGGTAATCCATGCTAAAATAACCCAAATATTTGTCTGTGATACCGGGCAAAATATCCGGATTGGGCGAGCGGTGCAAAATCTCGGATGGTATGCCCAGATATTCGGCCAATTGAAGTGTCTGGCTTCGATAGATATTTTTCAACGGCATGATATCCGCTCCGTCATCAATTCCATATTTGACAAACAGGCCCACCATCTGCTCAGTTTTATGGGCAGACCCGGCAACCATCAGGTTGTTCTCTTCAGCGTATTTATAGGTGACCAGCAGTCTCGCTCGCTGCTTTGAACTGACCTGTGCGATCAGTTTCCGTGATTTCGGATCAAGTTGTCCTTTCAACGTATCAATATAGAGGGTTTGTGCTGTCTGGTTTCGCTTCTGGAGAAATCGGCTGACCGTGTTCTTCCAGAATTCACGCCCGGAAATAGCTGACAACAGCAGATTCGATGTACCTAATCCTCGCAATACAGGGCTGATGTTTATTTTCACGGTCTGGATACCCAAGTGTTTAGCGATCAGATGCCCGAAATGAGTTGCTTCCGGATTTCCCAGTCGCTCAGGCAGCATTAATCCGATGACCTTTTCCTTACCAATCGCACGAACACAAAGCGTAACGACAACGCTGGAATCAAGCCCTCCGGAAATTGGCACAACGATACCTTCATAATGAGAAAATTCAAATTTTCCCCTGATGAAGGTTAAAATTTGCTCGCACCATTTCCCAACATCGATGACGAAGACATCTGGGGTCAAGGAGATTTCATTGACCATTATCAGTCCCCCAACTTGTTTATCCCAGTCGCTCAAAAATCTGTAAGCATAAATACGTCAAATACGGTGATGTTTTTTTCTTTTGGCCAAAATCAAAATCCTTCAATTTCAAGTATACAGACTCGGGTGTAAAAAAGCCATCAACATCCTGTTTGCTCCTGATAAGGGTAATCATTTCATCGAAGCGCGGGTCATTACGAACAAACTCATATTTACTCAAAACGCCCGCAACACTGACAATATCGTACCAGCAGGATGGTGCCTTCAGTTTGCGGAAGTCTGTTCCCATGAAGAACATATACGGGTGCTGATCACGGCTGTTTTCCCATAAGTCCAACAACGTATTCACCGAAGTGACAGCAATTGGAGAATCCTGAAATTCCTTGATATACGACAGCAAATCCGCCATGATCAGCGTTGCATAGGGGCAGCAGTCATCCTTTTTTCCTGGGCCACGAAATTTGCCAAGTTCCGGAGAAACAGCACATGGGAATCCATTATCCCTGATCAATGAAACCAAATAGTCAACTCCCGGTTTGATATCTTCCTGATAATCCACTCCCGCTTTAAGTAGAGCAAGCAACAGCAAAGGGGCATCACAAAGACACCAACTGAACACATCAGTTCCAGTTCCACCAAAATGCTTTGGCACATTCGTCATGGATTGAAATACACCGTGATCGTCCTTATGTTGGAGGATCTCGCCCACGGCATTTTTTATCTCAGGAATGTCCATGTCAAATCCGAGATCCAGAAGAAAAAGCAATTTGTGTATCGGCAGATCCGGATTTTTGTGATTTGTCACCAGGCTCCCGTGAAAGTCGGCAACATCCGCAAGATATTTTTGGATACGATCATCTGACAATGCTGTGTTTCTGAGTTCAACTAATGTCTCCTTTGGCTCATGACATAAATGAAGACGGATCGCGTATTTCAGCCAGTTTTCGCTGCTTTCTAAAAGCTTTTGACACTCCATAATCGCTATCTGCCTCCTCGGGTTCAACTTCGACGACCAGCAGATTGTGGTCGACGTCACCGCTCTGGAAAATGGCGCAACAATCACCGCCGCAGACCTGCATCTGCCCGACGGTGTCCGCAATCTCGATCCGACCGGCACAATTAATGCTGTCGTCAAGCCGCACAAGGCCAAGCTGGCCGAAGAAAGCGCCTGACCGCCGCCGGCAGATTCAGGTGTCCCGCGGCACCCGGGCTCAGGCCTGGGCAGGTTTTTGAATCAAATCGATCAACTCGCCCGAGGTGATCGCCGGATTGGCTACGCCGGTCAGCACGACTTTCATGACTTCGTCGTGGAAAGCACGCACGGCCGGCACGTCGAACCGTGCGGTCTGGTATTCGTAGTAGACGCGCAGCGCGCCTGTCCCGTCGCCGTCCATGACCGTGATGTATATCGGCTGGCTGGCCACGCCGTTGCCGATCCAGCGCGTGTAGATTTTCGTACCGTCGTCGAGCGTCATCGGCACCGGCTGAAAAGTCAGGGACATGGCGCAGTAGCCGGACATGCGGTTTCCATGGCAATAGGCGTCCTGCAGCATGCTCAGCAGTTCCATGAAGCTGAATTCGGCGTGGCGGAACATGAGGCTCTGACGCTCGGTGATTTGTGCGACTGCGTCGAGGAAGGTGCAGCTCTCCGGGATGATGTTGCGGACAATCAGCACATGGATGCGGGTGCCGCCGGAACGCTTCTCATGCTGGGTGCCGCGACGGGCGACTGCGTTGTAGAGGGTGATATCCTCCGGGCGCCCGTTGCGGGCGGCCAGCGAGGTGCGGATGCCCATCATCAGCAGGGTTTGCATCGGGTATTTATGCTCGACGCAGAATTCCTCCATCTGCTTGACCTGTTCCGGCGGAATCATGATCACTTCGTGAGCCGCGCGGGTGCGCAGCGTGACCGTCGTGCCATGACGCAGATTCGGGTCGTGTTTCCGGCGGCGCCACTTTTCGAGCCAAGCCGGGCCGGCCACATCGGTGAAGAACGGTTCGGGCCGCTTGCATTCTTCCTCCCAGAATTCCCGGTCCTTCTCATATTGGGGTGAGCCGACGTAAGCCAGATCCTTGACCAGCATCGATTCGTAGTCTTTGAGCGGCGTCGGCATCGTGCGCCCGCTGTTCAAGGATTCATAAACATCCAGAACATATTTGAGGAAGACACAGATGCTCCAGGAGTCCATGATCAGATGGCTGACGCCGAGGTAGATCCCCTGCTTGCCATCCCAGGATTTCACGATAAAGATCCGGCTCAGCGGCTTGTTTTTGCGGGTGATCGTGATGGCGGCCAGGCGCTTGAGCTCCGTCTCCATCTCAGCCTCGCTGCGTCCGGTGAAATCAAGCATGCCGATCGTCGGCGGGTCTTCCGTGAGAAATTGCTGCTTCATCTTGCCCTTGATCTTGAACAGGCGCAGGCGCATGGCGTCGCAATGCGCGTAACCGATGTTGATCGCCTGGCGCAGTTTCGGCTCGTCGAAGGTTCTCTCGAGCAACACCAGGGAGAAAACGTTGTTCAGCTGTTTAAATAAACTGAATTTCTGGCTGTACAGCAACAGGTCCTGGGCCAGGGTCAAGTCATAATAGGTCGGTGTGACCGCCATCTTCGACGCCTCCTTTGATTGCTGCCGGTGTTGCCGGCACCGTTTCTTCACTTACGGGCATGGGTAACTCTTGAAACAAATTATACGCTTTTGTCCGTGTTTTTGCACGACATCATCGCATTATGGCATCTTCACGTCAAGAGGTGTAAGATGGTAGCCAGAGGTTCTTGCCATGGAAAAACACCAGCCTCAAGGTCGTTCCTCATGGCGCGGCGCTTTGCTGCGTGAGATCATCGCCGTCGGCATTCGCTTGACCGGCGGCGACATCCTCGAGTTTGCCAAAAAATATGAAAAAGTGGCCCCGCACACCTGGCGGCCGCCGCGCGGCTGGCATTTCGAAAAAGTCCGCCTGCCCGACGGCGGTTCTGTCGAGTACCTCGAACCGGCTGATTGCCGGCGACGGGACATCGTCATCCTGCAGCTGCACGGCGGCGGCTACACGCTGGGCTTCCTGCCGGAATTCCAGCGGCGATCCGACGACCTGGCCCGTCTGGGCGGCAATGTCCCGGTCGTTTCGCTCGACTACCGCATCGCGCCGGAACACCCGTATCCGGCGGCGCTCGAGGACGCGATGCAGGCGGTAGACTGGCTGGCCGCGGCCAAAGGCCTCGCGACGCAGGCGATCGTCACCATCGGCGAGTCGGCCGGCGCCGGGCTTTCTCTGGCGCTAACCATGCGTCTGCGCGACGAAGGGCGCGGGACGCCGCGCGCGCTGGTCTTGATGTCGCCCTGGACCGACCTGACCTGCAGCGGCGAGTCCTACGAAAGCCGTTACGACCTTGATCCGATGTTCGGCCGCAAATACCCGCCACCGGACAACAGCATGCGCACAACGATCGGCGCCGTCTATGCCGGCGGCCATGACCTGACCGACCCATACCTGTCGCCGGCATTCGGTGATTTCACCGGACTGCCGCCTATGCTGATCCATGTCGGCGAATATGAGATGCTGCACGACGACGCCGCTGTTGTCAGCCAAAAAGCCCGTGCGGCCGGCGTCGATGTCGAGTACAAGGAATGGGCCGGCATGTTTCACGCTTTTCAGATCTTTGACTTCATGGTTCCGGAAGCCCGGCAGGCCTGGCGGGAGATCGGCGAGTACCTGCGCCGGCATCTGGCATGATCAATATGCTTCTGTGTAGCCAAAGGGCATCGAAAAGATTCTCTGTAAACATTTTTTCAATGGCCTCATCGCTCATTTCGATTTGATAAATACCCCGAAAAGATTCATGGGTAGAATCAAAGGTTATGCACTTACCCGTACGGCCCCACCGGGGATGCAAATCACACCGCACGTCCGAAACCACATTGGGCATGGAATAGAATCGACCGATGGTGGCGCAAATATCCTTCTCCGCGTTGTAAAGCTGTAATTTTTGCATCTCATGCAAACCAGGATAAGAATCGGTAATCATCAGCTTCCTGTCAGGCGAAAAACTCATATGATTGTCATTATGCCAGAAACCGTCTGCCAGAATCCTGCCTTCATGGGTTTTATCTGTCAAAACGTAATTATTGCACCATCCTTTTTGACATGTTAGTTCTTTTCCGTCATTGAAGAACACAACATCCTGATTATTCAGCCAATAGTAATGGGATTGTACGCCATAATCTGACAGCATATACATATCACTGCCGTCTCTATTTGCCGTAATAATCGCCGTCTGATGCCGTTGCCCCTTCTCCGGGAAATTGCGCACGAGTGCCAGGAACCGGCTTGCATCCGGGTTAAAGGTAATATGGTTGATGATCATTTTCTCATCTTTGGAGAAGAAGGAGCCGGAAAAGTCCCATATCTGCTGTAAAGACAGCACAAACACCGACCGGCCAGAAGCCATATCTATCACGAACACGCCGTCATTGGCATCGTGATTCTTATAGTAAAACGGGTCTGTCGGGAATGGATATCCATAGCCGGGTCTAAAATCATACAGTCGGGACATATTGATACTGATGGCAAATTTGCCATCCAGTGAAACATTGGCCACCGGTCTGTCCAGATACCGTTTTTTTCCGGTGTAGATATCCATCACTACACCGTGATGTTCCCCTTCAATTAATCCATTGAAAATGACTTCTCTGTCCGGCGCCTGGGGATTCCATTGTAGCATGGCACCCTGCTGAAAATTCCATGCATAGGTGGTGTCCAGAGGCTCGAACTTTCCTGTTGCCATTTCAATAAAACCTACTTCAACAGAATCTCCTTTGAAGGGCAGCCGGTTTCTAAATGCGCTCTTGTGGGTCAGATGGAGGGTTTCGTCTGCATTGAAGGGCTGCAAATCATAATACCCAAAGAAAAAATGCTCTCCTTCAGGAGTTATTCGCCGAACAGGCAAGCTTCTTCCGATATGTAACATAACTCGTCCTCCCGCAAAAATAAATTTATCAGTAAGAACCAGCGTTTTGAACGCACATATCCAGAAATTCAATATTTTTCTTTTATCAATACGACCGTCTCAGCAAAAGCAATATCTTTATATGCACAGGTCCACCATATCACATGTCAGTTTTGATAACCATATTCTTTTTCCATTTTCCTGTAATATAATAAATCAGCAGAATCAAACCTGAAGCCAAGCTTGCAATAGGCGCCGCAAGGCCCAATCCCGCCATTCCTTTTTGCATAATCAATCCAAAAACTATAGCTATCGGGATACGGAAACCAATTGATGACAGAATTCCACATATTGATGATATAACGGTATGTCCCGAACCAGTTACTAAGCCGTTCAAACAGAATGCCGCAGGTACAATCAGGTAATCGAAAGAAAAAGTCCTGATATACTCTACCCCGGCAGAGATCGTATTCGGATTATCATCAAAAACAGATAATATCTGTCCAGCGAAAATCTGTGTAATAATAAAAACTACAAAGGTAATTGAAAAAGCAAGTGCAAAACCGGTATAGAACGTCTTTTTGGCGCGATCAATTGCTCCTGCGCCCATATTCTGCGCAACCATTGCAGAAACCGAAGAGCCAACTGCAATAGCCGGCAATATTGCAAAACCGTTATATTTACCGACAATACCAACCGCTGCAGATGCATTCACACCCATACCATTTGCAATGGTGGTAAGTACAAGAAATGAAAAGTTCACAATTACGTTCTGGATTGAGATCGGTATACCTACTCGAATAACTGTAATTAAATGCTTTTTTATTATTCTAAATGATTTAAGTTTAAAATCAAATATGAAATCACTTCTAACCAAGGTAATAATACAAAGAATCATGCTTATGGCCTGTGAAATAACAGTTGCGATTGCTGCACCCTCGGCTGCCATGCCGTATACTCCAACAAGCAACAGATCCAAAACGACATTGATTGTGCATGCTATGGATACGAAAATTAATGGTCTCCTGCTATCACCAAAACCTCTCAGAATAGCAGAAAATGCATTATATCCAAAAATAAATACCATACCTAACATTGTAATATCAAGATAGTCCCTTGCCTGCTGATAGGACTCTTCCGGTGTTTGCATTAACCAGAGTATATCATCTGAAACCAATAATAAAATAGTGGTAATGGCAATACCGACAACAAGAAGAAATGTGAGCAGTGTACCAATTGTCTCTTTCACACTCTTTCTAT
>CAYRWC010000120.1:0-7916 GCA_964427795.1 uncultured Oscillospiraceae bacterium
AGCGGCCAAAATAATCGTGAAAAGACAAAACAACAAAGAAGGCTTCAAATTCCGCCGCAGATAGGAGATGATGACCATGATTATTTTTGTTTTATTCATATCATTCAACCAAATAGCCAATACCCTTCTTCGTTTGAATAAAATCAATCAGCCCTGCCGATTCAAGTTTTTTGCGGAGTCTTGTTATGCTGACGGTCAGAGTATTTTCATCAACATAGCTGTCTGTCTCCCACAATCGGGTCATCAGGGCTTCCCGACTGACGGCTTCTCCCTTATGTTCCATGAGAATCTGCAGGATCTTATAGTCATTTTTTGTCAGTTCTATTTTAACATTGTCGTAGGTTAATGTAGCATCGCTGATATTAAGCAGAGCGCCTTTGCTTTCAAGGAGATTCGTTTGACCCGCGAAGTCATAGGTTCGGCGCAGCATGGCCTGCACCTTCGCCGTCAGTACAGCAAGATCAAAAGGCTTGGCGATAAAATCGTCGCCGCCCATATTCATGGCCATAACAATATTCATATTATCCGATGCCGACGATATAAAGATGACCGGCACTTTTGACACTTTACGGATCTCGCTGCACCAGTGGTAGCCGTTGTAAAACGGCAGCGAGATATCCAGCAGTATAAGCTGCGGATTATAAGCGGCGAATTGAGCGAGAACCGCCTGGAAATCCGTCACACATTCCGCGTCGCAGCCCCACTTTTTAAGATGGTTTTGAATGGTCTTTGCAATCATGTTGTCGTCCTCGACAATCAGGATTCTATACATGCATGCCTCCCGTTCTTTCAATTCAACAGCGCAGCAAAATGATGATCAAAAGTTTCTTCTAAGGTTTCATGCGAATTATCGATGCATAACTCAGGATGCGTCACCAAAAAAGACCTCATTTCATCATACCATTGATCTACCCATTTTGCGCCGGCTGTCCAGCAGTCTCTGGCGATATCCCGTTCCAGGCATATGTTTCTTTCCGGGACAAGAACGCGAAAAACGGGTGTGATTTTATATTTAGCCAATTCGTTTTGATACCTTTCCAGAGTATCTCTATTGATAATATAGCCAACCACAACAGGATATCCCAAGCCTAATAAAATCAACATCGTCCGGATTGTTTCACCTTGATAATCCGCTATGATACTTGGATCGCGTTTTACGAAATAATTGACTCTTTTTTGCACGGCGTCCCCGTCGATAAAAATATAGTCGGACTTGTTTTCTATCATCTGGCCGATTGCCGTTTTCCCCGAGCCCGCTGTTCCGGTAATCAATAATACTTTTCCGTTCTCCCGGATATGTTCGGCAATATCGGCAAGTTGTAGGACATGACCGCATGAAGAACATTGGGGATAAAGGATCTTCGATCGATTGGTCATAGGCGGAATATTACGATCTTCCAACACGTGATTCATCAATAAATCCGCATGGCAATTTGGACAAAACAAGATACAATCCTCCGCGCCGATCTCAGCCGCTTTCAATGCCGTGCATTCATACATTCTGTTCAATAAAATGATTTTCGTATCTATCCCAATAACCCATATAGGTGCGACCATCATTCTCATCGAAATTGAGCTGGTACATTCTAAAGGTGACAGGAAAATTCTTAGGCTGCCATTGTTCGACGTAAGAGTAACGATAAGTCATGCCCAGTTTTTTCATGACCTTGCCGCTCCGGGGATTTTGGACATCATGAGTAGCGGTAATGTAAGGATATCCCGCGTTTTTTATTCTGTCGACAACGGCGGCTGAGGCTTCAGTGATTATGCCTTTATGCCAAAATTCTTTTTTCAAGCCATAGCCAAGATCATGATTTTCGCTGTCGCTTAAACACACATAACCGATTGGCTTATTATTCTCTTTAAGACAAATAGCATAACGATAAGCAGATGACTTTTTATAGTATGTAAAAAACCGGTCTTCAAGAAATGATTTCGCTTCATCCTGAGTTTTCATCACAAACCAGGGAAGAAAAATATTGACTTCTTTGTCGCTCATGATTTCAAAAAAATCACAGATATCACCATCGGTGAATGCTCTGAGTATCAGCCTATTTGTTTCTATTGTCGGTGTGTTTTCGCTGATCATTTACACCTTCAGATCCGGTATGCCGGCCATGTTGTCCAAGACGAATTGGACCGATACTTTGCTGCCGATTTCCAGCGCATCCTCGTCAAGCAAAAAGTCGTTGTTATGCGGCAGGGTTACGCAACCCTTGGCTTCGTTCCTTGTGCCCAGACGAAAGAACGCGCCCGGCTTATGGGCAAGATAGAAGGAAAAATCCTCCGAACTCAGTTTAGCCGGTATAGTGACGATGTTTTCCGGCCCGACGACCTTTCTTGCAGCCGCAAGCGTATGTTCTGTCACAATTGAATCGTTTATCAAAGGCAGCGCTTTGACATCCTCATGAAAGCTCATGCTTCCGCCCTGCTCCGCCGCTGCGTTTTCGGCAATTTTTCTGATATTGTCGACGATAAACGACTCAATCTTCACATCATAGGAGCGAAGCGAAACCTTCATCTCAGCATAATCCGGAATAACATTGTCCGTACTTCCGGCACTCAGCATGCCAACACAACAGACATATTTGTCTAGCGGATTCATGCGGGTGGCGAGCAGATTCGATATTCCGCCATAGGTATTCACAGCCATGGCCAAAGCGTTCACGCCGGTCTGAGGCAGGGTGGCATGGGCGGTTTTGCCGAAAAACTCAATATGCAGCGGATGAGAGGCCGCCATGGATGCGCCGGGGCATATGCCGACCGTACCGCAATCAAATCCGTTCTCAACATGCATGCCGATAATCACATCGATCTCGTTCATCAGGCCATCCTCAACCATGCGGCGCGCTCCGCTCAGCTCACCTTCTTCACAGGATTGAAATACCAGGGCGACCCTGCAGTCAAGCGCGTCTTCAACACTTTTCAGCGCTTTTGCGGTGCCGAGAAGCATGGCGGTATGCGCGTCATGACCGCAGGCGTGCATGATGCCCGGATGCTCGGAAGCAAACGGAAGACCGGTTTTCTCGGTCAGCGGCAGCGCGTCCATATCCGCCCGAATGCCGATGGTATATTTTTTACAATCCGGATTGATGAAAGCGGTTATGCTGCTGTCACCATACTTTTCGGTGTATGGAATACCGAGGCTTTCAAGCTCTCGCCTGACCAACGCAAGTGTCATGGGCAAATCAAATGCCAGTTCGGGGAACCGATGCAATTCACGGCGCAGAGCGATGATGTATTCTTTGTCTACTGCTTTTAATACTTCTGTTGCGTTCATATTTTTATCTATATCCTCCTAGAAAAATTATCTCGGCTAAAATTCAGCCTTTGTACATTCTGTATCTTCTTGCCGCATTCAGCACGGCGTCCATATTTTCCAATGGTATTTCATAGTTGAATTCAATATTGAGGCCTAATCCGCCTTGTGGCAAAAACAACGCTTCAACACAAGCCCTCACATGATCATCCAATTGAGAAGGCGTCGCAAAGGGGAAAAGCTGCCTATCCAAGTCAAGATTGATCGGAATTTTCCCTCTGCAAACCCTTGCCAAATCATCCAGACCGTTGGCGCGAAATTGAGGATTGATCATATTGACGCCGCATTCCTGCAAATCGGGCATGATATCAATGATTCTGCCGTCCGAATGCATATACACCAGTTTGCCCGCATCGCGCACCATTTGATACATTCTCCGGCAACAGGGTTTCAGGTACTTGCGCCATTTTTCGGCGCCTATTGCCAGACCGGTCTGAATGCCGAGATCATCGCCAAAAAAGACGATCTCGTCCGCATGGAGCAAAGCCGTCCGGATCTGACGGCAATTATACTCCAGCACCTTATCAATTAAAACCTGTAATTCGTCACATTCCTCAGCAAAATCGATCATCGCTTCCTCAAAGCCCCTGAGATCGAGCAGCCGCAAGTACATAAAACCATGAGGAAGTCTTCCGTCGTTATTCTCCGGTATTTTCAAATGAATGATATCTTCCCGTGTTTTCACGGGATGGCCGGTGACAATGGATTCCATGCCTTCATCGATATTGCTCCATAAGCATCCCCATTCATCGGTAAAGGTACCGTAATGGTAACTCGGTGGGATAATGGCCTCTAAATGATCCAGATCCGGAACAACCGGATATAAGTCCGGATAATCCTTCATCAAACGCACGAGCTCATCGCCATATTTAATCCACGCCGCCGGCAGGATGCCGACCATAACCGGCAGCTGCTCCGGATATTCGTACAGCATTGCTTTTTTTAACAGGTTCATCCTTCATGGCTCCTTTCTTTATCCGATTATTGAATGTCCCGGCTGTCGGTTTCTCATTTGCTCCCGATCTTTAAGGTCCGTAAATAAGCTTTCTGCGCATCTGTAATCCGGTAACTTTCACAAGCTTTTTGTATGGCCTTATTGTGTGTCCAGGGGTCCAGGCAATGTTGTTCTATGAATGGCAGTGTCGCGTCATACTGTTTAGCCATCGCCGTGGCAAAAAACCAGGCGAACATCATCTTGACATAATATTCTTCGCTGCGCAGGCCGGCGGCAAGCGTCAGATACTCCGGTTTGAATTGTTCATCCAGATAAAAGCTCATCAGCATGCCCATGCCGAACCGGACGCTGTATGGCTGATCGGACTGCAGCCATTCATTTATTTTTTCCAGAAGCTCCGGCAGATGTTTCTTAAATACCTTCGGGCTCATCAGGTCGCAAGTTGCCCAGTTATCCACATAAGGCAGAAACTCATCCAGCGCGGCTATGCAAACAGGATAATCTTTAATTTGTTCAATCAGAAAACCATGTAGATTGTTTTCCTCATAATATTTATGTGGCAAATTTTCTATATACGCCGCCGCCTCCGGCATCTTGGCGAATTCCTTCGCGAACTTCCGCAGCTCCGGTGTCCGCACACCGATCACCGATGCCTTATCTACCGTCGGCATCAGCTTGCTGGTAAAATCCCTGTATTTCAAATCCTGAAGCGCGAACAAACGATTCTGAACCCATTCTTCTGTGCTATTCATCTTTTTCGTGTTCTCCTCGCCTTGATATCTGCACATCCGGCAGCATCCCTGCCGGAATGCCCGGCAATCAACATTGATGTTACGCTCAATCTAATTTTTATATTACACTATATCCGGATGTACGGGACAATCATTTTTCATGATTATTTTTCTAGAAATCTCTTGACATGAAGCCTTCACGTGCATATATTGTATATATTGTTTATATACAGTATATTTTTTGGAGGCGACAGATTGAATATCATTATCAGCAATGCAAACAATCAGCCGATCTATGAACAGATCTACCTTCAAATCAAAAACTGCATCATATCCGGCGAACTGTCCGAGGGTGATGCGCTGCCGTCGATCCGGGCTTTGGCTAAGGATCTGCGTATCAGTGTGATTACGACCAAGCGGGCTTATGACGAGCTGGAAAAAGACGGTTTTATCAACACGGTTGCCGGCAAAGGCTGTTATGTTTCCGAAAAAAACACGGAACTGATCCGTGAAGGAAATCTTAAGGAGATAGAGGAACATATGCGAAAAATTATGCGGCTGGCGCCGGCTTGTAATCTGTCCGATGCCGAAATTATCGAGATGTTTCGGGTTATTCAGAAGGAGGAATCATGGACATGAACGCCATAGAAATCCAGGGATTGAATAAAACCTATCCGGGTTTTACGCTCAGCAACATTAACTTTACGCTGCCTCAAGGAAGCATCATGGGGCTTGTCGGCGAGAATGGCGCCGGAAAAAGCACAACCATCAAATTAATCATGAACGCCGCGTCTAAAGACAGCGGCAAGGTCAACGTTTTAAATGTTGATCATGAAAGCGCAGCGTTTAATGATATAAAACAAGATATCGGCATCGTGCTTGACGAAGCCTATTTCCCGGAAGTCCTGACGGCAAAAAGACTTGGCAAGGTCATGCGCAGCACCTATCGCAACTGGGATGACGATTGCTTTCAAAAATTTTTATATACTTTGTCATTGCCGGATAATAAGGAATTCAAAGATTTCTCGCGCGGTATGAAAATGAAACTGGCTATCGCCGTCGCGTTGTCTCACAAACCAAAGCTGCTGATTCTTGATGAAGCCACCAGCGGGCTTGATCCGATGGTGCGTGATGAGATTCTGAACCTGTTTAACGACTTCACCCGTGATGCTTCACACTCGATCCTGCTGTCTTCCCATATTGTCAGCGACCTCGAGAAAATATGCGATTATATTACTTTTATTCACAACGGCAAGCTGCTCTTTTGCGAAGAAAAAGACCGGCTGCTTGAAGAATACGCTGTCGTAAAGCTGTCACAAGCTGATTTTGAGGCCATTCCTGAAGACGCTGTAAAAAGCGTGAAAACAAGCGATTACGGCGTGGAGGCGCTTGTCTTGAAAACAAGGATCTCTCCTGCTTTTACAACGGAACACACGTCTCTTGAAGACATCATACTTTTCCTGGCGAAGGGAGATAAAAAACGATGAAGGGCTTATTACTCAAGGATTATTATACGCTGTTCAAACAGGCAAGAATTTTTATTCTTCTCATTCTTGTGTTTGCGGTGCTGCCGGGCGATTCGATGACCGGTTTTGCGGTTGTCTATGCCGCCATGCTGCCGATTACAGCTTTGGCCTATGATGAACGGGCCAAGTGGGACTCGCTTGCGGCGATGATGCCCTATTCGGTGCGAAATATTGTTTTCAGTAAATATCTGCTTGGATACATCGGCATTATAGCCGCCGGCATCCTGGCGTCCGCCGCCAAACTTGCGAACAGTATTGTTCAGCACACGGCGGCAGATCCGGAAACCTATCCTTCCATTTTGATTATCGCATGTGTCGCGGCATTTGTTCTTGCTTTAAATTTGCCTATTATGTTCAAATTCGGCGTTGAAAGAGGACGCATTGCCTTTTTCGTTGCGATAGCCGTCGCTGCCGTGGGCGCCGCGGCTGTCGGCAAAGAAGCCATGTCCGCTTTATCGGCATTCAAGGTCGATTTAATAACAATCTTATTGGTATCTGTTATCGCAACACTGGCGATCAACATCATTTCTGTCTTGCTATCTTTCAGGTTTTATAAACGCAGGATAGTCAGCTGATCATCAAGGCATCATGGTTTCTATTTTATAACACAACACAAACGAATAATCATAATCATTATATGCAAGACTTGCAGCATCATATAATATTCATCAATTAATTGACAATTTTTCTGCCATTTGTTATGTTAATATTATAGCCGCATCGTTTATGCTGATCTTTAAATAATTATTAAAAAGGTAATGATTATGAGAAGCAGAATAAAAAAAGCCGCATGCTATATAATAACATCTTTATTCTTAATTGTTGCTATTATAATAACATATCAGGCAGTAAAAACATCAAGTCAAACGGCCGAAATCCCGTCACCGTTCCTTTTCAACAAGCTGAAAGAAGCTGTTTTTGTTACAATTCTTGAAACACCTGTCGGCACCAAAGATGGAGAGCTAAGTTATGGAGCCATAGGCGACAATGGGATTGCCACAGCAGGACCAAATGATTTTGCGGTCGCCGGCAACGGTGATCTCTATATCCTTGATAACTATTACAATAATGGCAACGGTAGAATCTCTATATTTTCTAACGGTAAATTTATAAAAAATATTTATATTACAAACTTCGTTGCCTATGGTGTTAATATGACGCTTATGAAGGATAGTATATATTTATTTGATCATAATTATGATCAAGGTAATAATTATATCGTTAAAATGTCATTGACCGGAGAACTATTGGAAAAATATGTATACAACGGTAATGAAACTTCCTTTGATATTCAACGTCTTGTTGTCATAGATGATAAAGTTGTGGCACTATCCCAACAAGCTTGCTATGAACTGGATGAAACGTCAAAGGACGTAATCAAGTCT
>CAYRWC010000121.1:0-7864 GCA_964427795.1 uncultured Oscillospiraceae bacterium
AGGTCCATTATCAGCTCAAGAAATCAGAAAACATCATTAAGGTCGACAGTCAGCTGATCCGAGAAGTTCGTTCTCCCGGGATGGTATTGGGCGGATCTGCCGCCTCTGCCCGGTCGGCAGATCAGATTATCGCAAACGGCGGCTTGATCAAACGCGAGGTACTCGAAACTGCTGCCCATACCGATGAAGTCAAGCCGGGCACCATTTTTGTCGACGAGACCCAGGGCACCGCTTTCAAAGTTGTCACCGGTTTGGCAGCCAGCGATACGACAGGGGCGATGGCCGGCCATTACTCGGTCGTTCAGCCCCAAATCAGCGAACTGGTCGATTATTTTGAACTGGAAGAAGATACAATTGAACTCAACCGGGCTAATATTTCCGGCTTTGCCGATCCGAAGATCGAAAAAATGGTCCGGAATTCCGGATATGTCAACACGCTGCAGACTTCAGAAGAATTTTTGAAATTCCATCATCTCGATGACCCGCTTGTCGAGATGGTTTTCCCTTCCGGAACGACTCTGACCGGGTATCTTGGCAACGGGCAAAGCGTGTCCGTCACGCTCAGCGGTGGCCTTGGTCTGGGCGATCTTGACCTGACCGGCAAATACTCTGCCGGCGGCGGTTATCGCCTGGAATTGACGGTGACCCAGGAAGCCTTCTTACAGGTGCAGGTTGCCACCAATATCAGCCAGGAAGTCAGAATTCCGATTCTGGGCGTCGATGTGCCCTTTGGGATTGGCCGGGTATCCGGAGGTCTTTTTGTTGTGGTTCAGGTTGACGGCAGCATTACGATTGAACTTCAGGCTCGCGAGTGGACGACTGTCGTCAGCGGTGTGCGCGGCGGTACTTTTCTGTATGTGCCGACGAGTGTTCACCCATATGCCGAAATGCCGTCAGCCGGCTTCACCGGCGATGTGGCGATTAACGGCAGCATTCAAGGTGTGATTAAAGCCGGCGCCATGCTGTCCCTCGAATTATTCGGCCTCGATATGGTCGGCGCCGGAGCTTTTATTGGTACAGGGCTGAAAATCGTCGGGACAAGCGAAATGCTTGACATCGAATTGTACGGCATCTTCCAAATCTATCTGTCCTTCATCGGCGATACCTATAATCTGGTCTATTGGACACCGACGATCCTAAAACGCCAACAGGCTAATACCTATGGATATAAAGTCAGCATAGGGCAGGCGTGCGCTTACCTCGACCAGGTCGGCGGGATGATCTCCTTTGATCATGGCGCGGCCGATGCCAACGATCCCTTGGTTGGCATGCAGCCCGCAGCTTTTTTAGATTATCGGGTTGAAGTCATTCCGAAAGGATCGTCGCAAAGCGTGATTTACCCGGAGGACGGCACTTACTGGCAAACCGACGCCAATGGCGAATTTCGCACACCGGATGATGTGAAGATACCCCTCGAAAACGGCGATAAAGTCAAGATCCGCATAAAAAACGGCGCATCTGAAGATATACGTACCAACGCGGCTCCGGCCACATTCCCATTTCGGGACATCGTCGTGACCGAAGCGGACTATTTCAACGACTATATCATCGGCCAGGTCTCGCCGGCCATAGTCCCGGTCTTTGCCGCCAAACCGGGTGAGTCCAAAACGCGGGAAATACGTTTTGTCGGCGATGTCGACATCCAATTGACGGAAAACGACCCCTATCAGGCTTATAATCAACCTCAGTCACATCAGAGCACCAAAGCGTCGACTGACGAGAACGGGATTTTTTCCACTGCCCGAACACCGGCTCAAGTCCTTCCTTCCGGTCCGCTCAACATAACACCCGGCAATGGATTTACACTCCATATTTATTATGATGATTTTGCCGTGACGGACTATTCTTATACCCGGCCGACAGTCGCTTTCGAGATTAAACGTATCGTTGAGTTTGTGCCTGGGTCTTACAGCAAACAGGTTCGGAACGGGCAGGTTGTCGATCAGCAGACCTACCGTGAACGGATCTACCTGATCAACCTGCGCGGCAGCCGTTCTTTATCAAGCAAGCAGGTCGATTACACAATTGCCGGTTTTTCTACCCAAGACGCGCTGACTAAGGGAAATTTCTTTTATTTATATGATTCATCTACTCCGTTCCCTTATCTGCAATATAAAGCTGCTCAAAGCGCACCCGTTGGCTTGCAAGCTCAAAAAGCCGATGTGACGTTGATTGAGACTGGCGATGAAGAAAATTCCGGCAGTGGCGCGGCTTATTTCAACACTAATGTCGTTGCCGAATGGGCCTGGCAGCCTCACCCCGATCCGACGATAATCACCAGCCCCGATCATTATGAATGCACAACGGCCGGCGGCACTTTCACGGTGACTGCGACCGGACTTGATCCGCTTGGTTACCAGCTGCTCGACGCGCCGGCAGGGGTGGCGGTTGACCAGCAAAGCGGATTGCTGACGGTCGCCGATACGGTCGCAGCCGGCCAATATAAATTTAAGGTCAAAGCCGACCAGATGCAGGACTTGCTCAATCCGCTCCAAATCAATCCGTCGATTTTCGGCTCCCAGCAAAAAGACGATGATCCGGCGCCGGCGATTCAAAACTTTACACTGACCGTCAGTTCCGGTTCCACTCAACCCTCGCTGACACCAACCTTGGCGCCATCGCCGGTCTTGACACCTTCACCAACACCAACCCTGGCACCGTCGCCGACACCGACCCTGGCGCCAACGCCGACGCCGACCCTGGCGCCAACGCCAACACCGGCGCCATTGATGATTACCAGCCCCGATCATTTTGAATGTACAAACCGATCAACGAATACCTTTCAAGTCACAACAAACCGGTTGCGTTCGGTCGTTTTCAGCCTGGAAGCCGCCGGCCGCGGACAGATAATTCCCTCGGGCTGCAGCATTGATTCCAATACCGGACTCATGACGATCAATCCTGGAATATTAGCTAAAACGTATCGTTTCACAGTTAAGGCGCAAATCGGTTTTGGTACCCCGGTTACTCAGTCATTTACTCTGACGATCAGCAATGTAACGAGCAAAGCGGCCGGAAATTTGCCGATAATTGCCTTGAATCAAACAAGTACGGACGGAAGAACTTCCAAATATAAAACCGCAGGCATCAAGGACGATGCCCCGATCGTTCGGACCGCGATCTATGGTGCGGTCCAACCCGATTCGTCAAAATCCGGAACTAAGGTTCAGATTACCGGCTTGGCGGCACAGGTCGTCATCCAAAATAACCATGAACTTGATCCTTATACGCGGCAGGAAGAGGTTGTCAATGGCGCTGATTATATCGATTGGCAGGGCCTGGTTACGGTCAATATCGAAGAAGCGCGCAGCCAATTTTTGATCACATCGGACAGCGTTCTCAACGACCATCACCAGACCGATCTTAACGGCGAGGCAGAAACCGCCATGAAAAACAAGTGGGCGGCCATGGTTGAGGCCGCCGGGAAAGCGACGCCCGGTTATTATTCGGACAGCGGCTTCCTGCGTTCTGATTTCGAAGGGCGAAATGACGCTGCGGTACTCGATTGCGGCGCGATTAAAGACAGTATGGAAAATCCGGATAACAATCAGGTTAAAGTCACCCTTGATGAATATACCGGCCGGGCGTTGCCGGGTGATGTATTCAACAGCTTGAAAAGTCATCCGGACACCCAATTATGCCTGATTCAACCGGAAGTAACCGTAACTTTCCGAGGCCGCGACATCAATAATGTCGGCCGGGAAGAATGGTTCGACTTCAGCTTCGTGCCGGACGCGCCTGATGCGGCGGCGATGCTCGAGGCTGCTGAAGGTGAAGCTGCCTTTACCTTTGCCGTCGGTCCCAATTTATCATTCCCGGGCGTCGCGCGCTTTACCGTCAAAACAAATCTCGAGCCGGATCTGAAGGTCTCGGTTTATCGCTATGAACCGACCGACGGGTCGTTTAGCCTGATTGCCGAGAATCTGACGGTAGATGCGCAGCGATTGGTTACTTATAGTAATAATAGGACTTCAGAATATCTTATCACGACTCGGGTTCTTTCTGATGCCGAACGCAGTGATGCCCTTCTTTTGCAAACCGGCACAAACGTTGCTGAACCCGGCCTTAGCTGGCTGATCCCGGCAATGGCCGGGCTGGTTCTGATTCTCGCGGCTGGGACTTTTTTGATCATTTGGAAAATCAGACGTCATAAAAGCAAAGCACGAACCGGACAACGGACTGCTGTTGAAGCGGAAAACGATGGATTGAAATAATACTTTAGTTCGTGTTAGAATAGCGTAAGCTTTAAGCGAAAACGATAATGATAGAAGGATAATAAGATGCAACTCTGTATTGGCTGTGCTCCGTGCAAGGTCTGAACCGGACGAAACTGCATGGAGCGGATTGAATTCGTCCGTTCGGCTTTGCACTTTCATTGAATCTTTAGATTTATTTGAAAGAGGAGCAAAGTCATGTTCAATAACATCAAAATATCGATCAGGGAACTGCGCGTTTTCCTGATTTTGTGGATTACCCAATCATTTTCAGAATTGGGCAGCGCGATGACCAATTTTGCTTTAGTCATCTGGTCTTATCAACAGCAAGGTTCTGCGCTTACCACCTCGCTTTTGGTTATTTGTTCTTATGCGCCTTATGTTCTCTTAAGCATCTTTGCGGGCGCCTTGAGTGATCGTTGGAACAAAAAGCTTACGATGCTGCTTAGCGACAGTTTTGCAGCGCTATGTACTATTTCGGTGCTGGTACTGATGACAACCGGACATCTTCAAATTTGGCACCTGTATGTGATCAATACCCTGAACGGCCTGATGAATACCGTCCAGCAGCCGGCGTCTGATGTGGCTATCAGTTTGTTGACTCCGCCAAAACAATATCAGAAGGTCGGCGGATTACGGTCTTTTTCTCACGCGCTGGTTACTGTTTTGACGCCTGTACTTGCCACGGCATTGCTTGCGTTTACCAGTCTTCAGGTTGTCATCTTGTTTGATCTGCTGACTTTTGCCACCGCCTTTGTGGCACTGCTGTTCTTTATCAAAATTCCACAGATCGTCAGTAAAAGCGATACGGGAAAAGAATCGGTGCTGCAGTCCGCAAGAAGCGGTCTGCATTACCTGAAAAGCAATCGAGGTATCCTCGATTTGATTTTGCTTTTAGCTGTTATTAATTTTACCGCATCTATTTTCAATGCTGCTCTGCCTGCCATGATGCTGTCACGAACCGGAGGAGGAGAAATGGCCTTGGGTATCGTTAATACGGTTACAGGTATAGCGACTATGCTGGGAAGCTTGCTGGTAACGGGATTGCCTGCGCCCCGAAGTCGAGTTCGGTTGATTCTAAATGCTTTGCTGTTTTCCATGAGTACGGAGAATTTTATTCTGGCTTTTGGCAGAAGCACACCGGTATGGTGTTTTGGCGCTGTTCTTGGCTGGATATTCATTCCGGCTATGAATGCCAACATGGACGTTCTTTTTCGCACGAAAATTCCTATTGAAATGCAAGGACGCGTTTATTCGGCAAGGAATACGCTGCAATTTTTCACGATTCCGTTAGGTTATTTATGTGGCGGCATAATGGTTGATAAAGTCTTCGAACCATTTATGGCGGCACAGTCAACGGGCAGTTTTTGGATTTCGGTTTTTGGAGCTGGAAAAGGTTCTGGAGCGGCTTTGCTGTTTTTTGTAATCGGAATCTTTGGATCATTATCCTGTCTGCCGTTCCGGGCAGACCGAAATATTTTAAAGCTGGAAAAATAAACGCGTCCGGTTTCAATTGACTTTTTGTTCTCAATCACCTATGATTTATATGAACGTGTTCATATAAATCATAGGTGGTGTTAAAATTGCCTAAAGTCATCGAGAATATCAGAGAAACGGTTCTGCAGACGGCCAAAAAAACATTATTATCTGACGGATATGACAGATTATGCCTTCGCAAAGTATCGGAGCAATGTAATATTGCGGTCGGTACAATATATAATTATTTTCCATCAAAATTAACCTTAGTTACAACCATTATGCTTGAAGATTGGACAGATCATAAGGAAATGATGCAGGATGCTTGTCTAAACGCAGAAGACGCGGAAGCCGGGATTAAAAGTATTTTTTTCAACCTTCATGAGTTTGCCATGATCTATCAAGACGTTTGGAACCTGTTATTGAATACAAAAGAGGTAAGAAATGAGCGGATGAACGGCAAGCGCAGGCGTCAAGAGTTGATTGTACAGCTGATTAATCTGATTCGTACACTGTTCGATCGTTTTGAAATTTCGTATGATTCGTTTCTGCCGCATTTCATTGCCACATCGCTGCTTACTTATATCATGGAGCCGGATTTTGATTATGAACAGATCAACAGAATATTTAAAAGGATGTTTATATGAGTAAAGTAATCATACAGGAATGTATTAATTATGAATTGGAAACTGTTATGGAAAAAATCAACACCGCGGTAAACATTCTCGGCGGGTGGGATCGGTTTGTCAAGCCACAGGATAAAGTACTTCTAAAAGTGAATTTGATTGGGCCTAAGCCTTCCGAGTCGGCTGCAGTGACACACGCCGAATTTATCCGGGCGATGGTTAGGATTTTAAAGAGTAAAAATTGTACAGTATGGATCGGCGACAGTTCAGGAGGCGCTATCGCGGGTATAGCACCCACGGCGCAGAGTTTCAGGATTGCCGGATACGAGCGGATTGCGGAGGAAGAGGGCGCGGAAATTAAAAATTTTGACCGCGAGGGTGTGATGCCGGCACAACCGGAAAGCCGGTGTGAAGAAACCATGTATATCGCAAAACCGATGTTTGACGCTGATGTGGTTATTAATTTGCCGAAATTGAAAACACACTCGGCTCAGATATTTTCCGGAGCCGTAAAAAACGTATTTGGATGCATACCGGGACTCAAGAAAGCGAAATACCATAAAATGGCTCCCAATTCAAGTGATTTTGGACAAATCATCTGTGATATTCATAAAGCGACACGAATACAGCTTCACATAATGGACGGAATTCTGGCCATGCAAGGAGAAGGACCGACGGCAGGCAGCATTTATCAGGCTGGCAAAATCCTTGTCAGCGATGATCCGTTGGCATTGGATGTTGTGGCGGCAAAAATGGCGGGAATGGATGTTGAGGATGTGCCGATACTGGAAACAGCCCGGAAACGGAATTTAGGCGAAGGATGCTTAAAAAACATTGTTCTTGCGGGTGATTATGAACAAATCCCCCGGTTGGCCGGGTTTAAATTGCCTAAGCGTTTCAGAGGAACAAAGAAGCGCAAGAGCAAAGCCTTGGTGAGAGTCATTGAATTCTTCGATACACACCCAAAGATCAATCCAAATAAATGTAAAAGATGCAATATGTGTGTGGAAAGCTGTCCGGTACAGGCCATTGACAAAGAAACGAAGAAAATTGATTATAAGATCTGTATTGAATGTATGTGTTGTCATGAGTTATGCCAGTTTCAGGCTGTAGAACTGAAAAATGAAAACATAGCGGCAGGCTTGATATCGGGCTTTTTCAGAAAACAGAAATGAGGAATAACATGAAAACTGCAGTGGTTTATTTTTCATTGGAAGGCAACACAAAGTACGCCGCGGAAAAAATCGCTGCCCGGCTTGGCGCGGATCTTATACGACTAATCCCCGAAAAAGCGTATCCGACCGGCAAGATCGGCAAATACTTCTGGGGCGGCAAAAGCGCTTCCTTTAGAGAAGCACCCAAGCTGAAGGACTTCTGTTTTAATCCGGATCAGTATGATATGGTCGTCCTTGGCACACCTGTCTGGGCAAGTACTTTTGCGCCGCCTTTACGTACATTTGTCCGGAAGAACAAGCTGACAGGTAAAAAAGTGGCTTTATTTGCCAGCTGTTCCGGAGGCGAGATTGAGAAATGCTTTGAAGAATTAAG
>CAYRWC010000122.1:0-7848 GCA_964427795.1 uncultured Oscillospiraceae bacterium
ATTCTTTCTCTGGGCATGGTCGGCGCTCTGTCGATTGTCCGTTTCCGGACGGCGATCAAAGAACCGCTGGACATTGCTTTCCTCTTCTGGTCGATCGCCGCCGGTATTGTCCTGGGCGCCGGCCTGATCCCTCTTGCGGTATTCGGTTCTCTGTTTATCGGCCTGATTCTGGTGTTCTTTGTCAATAAGAAGAGTCATGAATCGCCGTTTGTTCTGGTTTTATCCTGCGCTGATGACGATGCGGAAAAACGGGCTCTGGATTTGGTGGAAAAACGCGTGAAGAAAATGTCGGTCAAATCAAAAACAGTAACGGGCGGTAGCGGCATAGAACTGACGACGGAAGTTCGCCTCGGTGACGCCACCACGCAGTTTGTCAATGAAGTGGCCGCGCTGCCCGGAATCCGGAGCGCCGTCCTGGTCAGCTATAACGGAGAATATACGGCTTGAGGTGTAGGGGGCGGCGGACATGATTGAAAGCAAGCGGTTTAATACCGTTTTATCGGTGGTCATGATTGTGGCGGTCATAATAACCGGCATCATGATGGCATTGCCTTCCGACTCGGTTCTGGCTGCCGACCACTCCGGCGATGCTGCTTATGCGGCGGATTTATTTGATTCGGAACAGATGATGGCCGTCGATATCACCGTCGATGCGGATTCATGGCAGACTTTTCTGGATCAGGCGGCGCAAGAACAATATATCGCTGTTGACATCGCGGTTAACGGCACAAAATATTCATCGGTCGGCATCAGGGCTAAAGGCAATTCCAGCTTGACGACGGTCGCCGGCTCCGATTCGGACCGTTTCAGTTTCAAACTGGAATTTGATCATTATATCGACGGACAGACTTGCGAAGGTCTGGATAAATTCGTCCTGAACAACATGCAGGGCGACGCGACTTATATGAAAGAATACATGGCTTACAAAATGATGGCCGCCATGGATGTGCCGACGCCGTTGTTTGCCTTTGCCGAAATAACCGTCAACGGCGAACCCTGGGGCTGTTACCTGGCCGTCGAGTCTCTGGAAGAAAGCTTTGCCGAACGGGTTTTCGGTTCGGATTATGGCCAGTTGTATAATGTAAAAAGCATGGACGGCGCCGGCGAACTGACAGCCGACGGCCAGTCTTCGCAAAACCAGACCGCCGCACCCGCCGCGGCAAATACCGGAACGGCTCCCGGCGGCAGCTTTGCGGGCGGTTTTACAGGTGGGCCGCAGATGGACGGCAAAGGCGGCATGGGCGGCCGGGCCGGAGGCGGCGACCTGGTTTATACCGACGACGACCCGGAAAGCTATACGGCAATCTTCGGCAATGCGGCGTTTAATCCGTCCATCGAAGATTATCAGGCTGTGATCAAGGCTTTAAAGAACTTGGCGGCAGGTACGGAACTGGAAGCGTCTTTTGATGTCGACGAGATTCTCCGCTACCTGGCGGTTCATACGGTGGTCGTCAATCTCGACAGTTATTGCTCCAGTATGCAGCAAAACTACTATGTTTATGAGCAAGACGGCCGGATCAGCATCCTGCCGTGGGATTACAATCTGGCATTCGGCGGATTCCAGTCTTCGGATGCCTCGGCCGTTGTCAATTTCCCGATCGATACGCCGGTTTCCGGTGTCGAACTGACGGCCCGGCCGCTTATTGCCCAATTATTGGCCGTTGATGAATATAAAACCCGGTATCACGAATATTTGCAGCAGATCGTCACGGACTTTTTCGACAGCGGCGTATTTTCGGCCACGGTTGATCAAATGGATGCCTTGATTGGCGACTCGGTAAAAAATGACGCCACGGCTTTCTATACTTATGATGAATATCAGACGGCATTGACGCAATTCAAACTGTTGGGTTCCTTACGCTCTGAAAGCATCCGGAGCCAGCTTGAAGGTACCATGCCGTCCACAACCGACGGCCAGGCGGCGGATTCAACCGCGCTTATTGACACGTCGGCCTTGAATCTGACCGCGCTGGGCACCCAAAACGGCGGCAACTTCGGCGGCCGGGACGGCAGCGGGCAGGATGCCGCCGGCCCTCAGAACCAGAACGGCCAGGGCACGATGCCGGGCCAGAACGGGCAAACCGGCGGCTTCGGCAATATTACTCTGCCGGACGGCATCGATATGCGAACGGTTATGCAAATCCTGAGCTCGTCTGAAAACGGCGCCCTGTCAGATGCGCAAAAAAAGCAATTAAAAGATCTGGGACTCGATGAAGATACGATAACGCAGCTGGCGGAAATGGCCGCCTACATGCCCGGTATGGGGAAAGGCGGCGGAAAGCAGGACGGCGGTCAGGCTGCGCCCGGCCAGGACAGCGGTCAGGCCGCGACGCCCGGGGGCTTCCCCGGCGGGTATGGCTATGGGCAAATGGCTCCCGGCCAGGCCGGCCCGGGGCAAGCGGCTTCCGGTCAGGCTGTTTCCGGGCAAGCCATCCCCGGTCAGGCCGGCGCGGCTGACGCCGGTTCGGGCTGGATGCAGAACACTTATGCCCATACGGCTCTGGAATGGATTGTTCTGGGCACGGCCGTACTGTTCCTGGCCGCCGGGATTATCTTTGCCGCCCGCTTCCGCCGGCGCAAAGCTTATCGCTGAAAAGCGAGAGAAGATAAGAAGAGCCGCCCCCAAACGGTATCCGTTTTGTCTGTTCGGATCCCAGGTTCCGGATGCGATCTGCCATATGTTTGCGCGAGCCGTTGTCGCCGAAGCGTGAAATGCGAGATTACAACAGGGCTGCAGAAACTATTGATGACTCCTTTGATCTTTATGATAATGCCCGATCAACGCAGGAGCATAAACATCTAAAAAATCATAGTTTGTGCTATCAATAGCACAAACTTGAAAATATTTCATTTTTGTGCTACGCTGGCTGCGAAGGTGATTTTCATGCAGAAAAACCCAGAAGCATTGCGTAGCCGCGATTTATATTTAAACCGTTTGATTGCGTTTCAGGATACGGAGCCGGTTAAGATCATTACCGGCATTCGGCGCTGCGGAAAATCAAGCTTGATGAAGTTGATGGCTCGCCATCTGCGTGAAACCGGCGTTGCGGATGAGCAGATCATTGAGGTCAATTTTGAGTCGATGGACTTTCACCGGATGTCTGTCGATGAACTCTATCGGTATGTGAAGGAACATTTGCCTGATGGCAAACGTGTTTACCTGTTTTTCGATGAAATCCAACGCATAGAACAATGGCAGGATGCAGTCAATTCCTTCCGTGTGGACTTTGACTGCGACATCTATGTGACAGGATCCAATGCTTATCTGCTTTCCTCTGAATACGCCACTTATCTGGCGGGGCGGAGCGTGGAAATTAAAATGCTGCCGCTGTCTTTCAAGGAGTTTTTGGATTTTCACGGGTATACGGTCAAGGAGAGCAGAAGTCCTGCCGGTGGATTACGCAAGCGAATTTATCATGCGGATGGCGAAAGTTTTGAACCGCAGGAACTACTGGACGCCTATATACGTTACGGCGGAATGCCCGGAATTGCCGATGTGGGTCTGGATATCGATAAGACGCTGACTCTTTTGGACGGTATCTATTCAACTGTCGTTGTCCGCGATATTCTTGAACGGGATCGCCGCCGAGGGCAAAGACAGATCACCGATCCGGATCTTCTGCGGAAAATCATTATGTTTCTTGCGGACAATATTGGCAACAGCACGTCTATTACTTCCATCAACAATACGCTTGTAAACGAAAAACTGCTCGATCAGAAACGGAAAGGCAGTCCTTCTGTCCACACGATTCAAGCATATATAAGCGCGTTGTTGGAGTCCTATGTGTTCTATGAAATCAAGCGTTTTGATATCAAGGGCCGGGAATATCTCCGAACTCTCGGAAAGTATTATATCGTCGACATCGGACTGCGTAATTATCTGCTGGGATTCCGCGATATGGACATCGGTCATATCATTGAAAACATCGTGTACTTTGAGCTGCTTCGCCGTGGTTATGATGTGGCCATCGGAAAGGTTGACAGAAAAGAGGTAGACTTCATTGCCACCCATGCAGAGGGGAAACAGTATATTCAGGTAACCGAGTCCATGAACGAACCCGCTACCCGCGAGCGTGAGCTTTCCCCCTTGCGTATGATCCGTGACAACTACGAAAAAATTGTCATCGCAGGGAGCTGCGATAATCCTATAACACAACACGGTATCAAAATTGAAAAGCTGACCGACTTTCTGCTGGCGTAAAGCTAATCGCAGAAAAAGAGGTTCGTATTCACATCAGCTGTTGTATAATAATAAAAGCATGGCGCTTGATGCGCCGAAGAAACAGATAAGGTAAGGAGAATGAACATGGTTAAAGCAGGTGATGAGGTCCTTAATCAGTTCGAGCAAGTTAAAGAAGCGCCGGTTGCCGTGAAAACGGCTAAAAAGCTCAAGGTCGGCATTATTGGCACCGGTTGGATAGCGGAATCTCATGTCATGTCTTATAAAAATATGCCGGATGTGGAAATCGTAGCCGGCGCCGATTTGATTCCCGGCAAGGCGGAGGCTTTTTTTGAGAAATATGGTGTTGAAGGCGTCCGCTGCTACCCGAATCATAAGGCAATGCTGGATGCGGAACAACTGGACGCGGTCAGCGTTTGCACCTATAACGCCACCCATGCCGTCTGCACAATCGACGCTCTGAATAAAGGCGTTCCCGTTTTGCTGGAAAAGCCGATGTGCGTTACTTTGGAAGAGGCGTTGGATATCGTGCGCGCGGAAAAGAAAAGCGGCAAGATCCTGTCCATCGGATTCCAGCCCCGCTTCGACGCCAACATGCAGATGATCAAGAAAATCGTTGAGTCAGGCGAACTCGGCGAAATCTATTACATTCAAACCGGTGGCGGCCGCCGCCGCGGCATCCCCAACAGCACGTTTATTGAAAAATCGACAGCCGGCATCGGCGCTCTGGGCGATATCGGCTGCTATTCGCTCGATATGGTCCTGAACGCGATCGGCTATCCGAAGCCGCTCACCGTATCCGCCTATACCTCCGACTTTTTCGGCAAGAGCTATACCTATTCATTGCCCGAGAACGCTTCGCGTTTCAGCGTCGACGATTTCGCGGCGGCCTTTATCCGTCTCGAAGGCGGCATTATCCTCGATTTCCGGATTGCCTGGGCCATGCATCTGGATACGCCCGGCGACACGATTATCCTGGGTAAAAAAGCCGGTTTGCGCATACCGTCGACTGATTGCTGGAACGGCAGCGTCGGCGGCCCGATGAAAATCTATCATGATGTCGCCGGCAAGCAGGTCGAAACCGTGATCCCGATCATCGAAAACAAAGGACCCGGATTGTTCGACAAGAAAATCCGTTCGTTCCTGGACGCCATCATCAACAACGGCAAATCGCCGGTACCGTCAAGCCAGATTCTTTACAACCAGGCGATATTGGATGGAATTTCCCGTTCCGCAAAAGTCAACCGGGAGATCGAGATCGTCATTCCGGAAATCTGATCTCGTCGATTTGTTTTGACTTGCTTTGATTGCCTTTATCGTCGAATAAGCAAGAGGACACCGGCATCGTTTTGCAAAGAAACGGCCGGTGTCCTTTTTACTGCCGTTACGCTAAAATAGAATTATCCGCAGGATGGGAGGTCTAAGATGATGAAGAAAACAGGATGGGGTATTATCGGCCCGGGCGGCATCGCCCATCGTTTCCTCAATGATCTGCCTCGCTGCCGGCAAGCCGATCTTGCGGCGGTCGCCTCGCGATCATACGACAGAGCGCGAATCTTTGCCGATCAATATCATTTCCGGAAAAGTTATGGCAATTATGAAGATATCCTGCATGATCCGGCTGTTGACGTTATTTATATCGCCACACCTCATCCGCAGCATCATGATCTGGCGATCCGCTGCCTTAAGGCCGGTAAAGCCGTGCTTTGCGAGAAGCCGGCGGCAGTTAATGCCGCGCAGATCCGCGAGATGATCGATTGCGCCCGCCAAAACAACGTATTTTTTATGGAAGCGATGTGGACCCGTTTTTTCCCGGTCAACCAACGCGTCAAAGCCCTGATCGACAGCGGCGCCTTAGGCGCGGTAACGCTGATCGAAGCGGATTTCGGCTTTGGCCGCTGGAATGCCGGGAAAGTCGACCATCCCGAGAATCGCCTGTACTCCTTGGATCTGGCCGGCGGCAGCCTGCTTGATGTCGGCATTTATTGCGTGTCTTACGCGACCTGGCTTAAGGGTGAAAAACCGGTGGCCATCAAGGCTTTATCCACTAAATTGGAAACCGGTGTCGACGGCATGACCGCCTGCCTCTTTCAGTATGCCGACGGAACGATGGCTGTTCTGCGTTCGAGCATCAGCCAGACAACCCGCCAGACAGCGATGATTTATTGTGAGAAAGCGACGATCGAAGTCCCGGATTTCTGGCATCCGGCTAAAGCCGTTATCCAATATGCGGATGGCAAGCGGCCGCCGGTAACGATCGAAGATGATTATACGCGGGACGGATCCACCGGCTACCATTATGAAGCGGAAGCCGTCATGTCCTGTCTGGCCGAAAGCGCCGTTCAATGCCCGGTTATGGATTGGCGGCAATCGATTGAGGTTATCGAATTGCTGGACCGGATCCGCGAAGAAACCGGTTTACGCTATCCGGCAGACAATCCCTGAAAACATTAATTGCGGACGGTTATCACATAGCTTAAATCGAAGCTTTAAACAATGGGGAAACAGATGGTGGTTTTAAACAAATCGCCGTCGATTTCAATATTGAAGGTGCCGCCCTGCAATTCGGTCAAGCTCTTGGCGATCGATAAGCCCAAACCGCTTCCTTCCGTATTGCGCGACGAATCGCCGCGGACAAAGCGTTCCATCAGCTCTTCGGTGGAAATATTCAGCGGGTGGTCGGAAATGTTTTTCTGGATCCAGACCGCTTGCCCCTGGTCAACGGTCAGGTCTATATAAACCCGCGACTGCGGTAAAGCGTACTTACGGATGTTGGACAACAGATTTTCCAGAATGCGCCACAAATGACGGCCGTCCGCTTCGATATAAACCGGTTCGTCCGGCAGACTGACGACCAGGCGCAGGCCTTTAGTCGATATTTTCTCTGAATATTCGCCGATGCCCTGCCGGATCAATTCACTGATGTTCAGTTTTTCAATCTGCAGATGGACGCTGCCGGTACTGAATTTGGAAAAATCAACCAGATCGTTGGTCAAATCTTTGAGCCGCTGGGCATTGCGTTCCAGAACATCAAGATACTCGGCCGCTTTTCCGTGCTGCAGCTCCTGTTTTTTCAGCAAGTCGACATAATTGATCAAAGCGGTCAACGGCGTCTTGATATCATGAGATACGTTGGCGATGAGCTCCGTTTTGAATTTATCGCTTTTAACGCGTTCCGCGACTTCGAGATTCAAACCGTCGCCGATTTTATTGATCACTTCGGCATGCCGGCGCAAAAGGCCGCCCATACTCTGCACATCCGTTTTAGCATTGAGGACGCCGGCGGCGATCGCGCCGGCTGTCTGCGCGATCTTGCCAAAATGAACGGCCATATTGCACAGATAAAGCAAAACGAGCAGATTAAAGCCGAACACCATTAAAGCGAAGGGCGGATTTTCCCAGGCGATAGCCACCAAAATAATATTCGTGGCTAAATAACTCAGAAAACGGATGATAACCGATACGGTCAAGTTGATGTTCTGGATAATCCGGCGCAGAAAGCCGACGCCTCTTTGCAGCAGAAGGTAAAGGGGCGGCCAAGCCAGGGAAAGCAGGGTATTGCGCCACAAAGTCCCCAATTGAAAACGGCGGCACATCGAAAGAAGCCAGGTCAGGCTGATCAAATAAATCGGCAGGCAGTAGATTGAGAAAAGCAGCAGGGAGTAAAT
>CAYRWC010000123.1:0-7807 GCA_964427795.1 uncultured Oscillospiraceae bacterium
TAAAGGTTTTCAGCAAGACGATGTAATAGGCCGATACGGCGCTGGGGATGATGTAAAGCAAGAAACTGTTGTTCAGATGATAGGTTTTCATCGTCAGATACCAGGGGATCAGGCCGGAGTTGAAATACATGGTTATTACCAGAAAACGGTAAACGATCTTCCGGCCGCACATTTCCTGCTTGGAAACAAGATAGGCAAAGAAGGAGCAGCAGACAATCGTGATCACAGTACCGCAGACGGTGCGCAGCAGCGACACAAAGGCTGAAGTGAACATGCCGTCCAGTTGGAAAACCCGGACGTAATTGCTGAAGGTGAAGCCTCTGGGGAGCAGGGTGATCCCTTTCTGCGCTTCCGACGGGTTACTGAGCGAGTAAATCAGGACATAGTAAAAGGGATAGATGCAGAGCAGGAAAAACAAGATCAGCAAAAAACCGTTGATCAGGCTGAAAGATCTATCCGAAAGAGACCGTTTCATTTCGTGCATGATGAACACCTCATAGGATATAAACGTTTATATGATACTGTTGCCCCTGATCTTCTTCGATATACCATTGATGCTGAAGAGCAGGGTGATGCTGACAACGGTCTTGAAAATGCCGATTGCCGTGGCATAGGAATAATCATTGGTTATCAGGCCGATCTTATAGACATAGTAGTCGATGACCTCGATGCGGTCGGCGACCATGCTGTTATAAAAGACAAGATACTGATCCAGGCCGACCGAGAGGACATTGCTGGCAGATAACAGAAGCAGGACGACAAAGGTCGGCGCGACTCCGGGAATGGTGATATGCAGAATGCGTCTGAAACGTCCGGCTCCGTCGACACTGGCGGCGTCATAAAGCTCGTTGTCGATGCCGGCGATAGCCGCCAGATAGATGATCGCGTTCCAGCCGGTGCTTTTCCAGAGACCAAGCGCGGTCTGAAAATACCAGACGGCCTTCTCATTGCCCAGGAGCGTGGTCGACGGCTTCGGCAGGTTCAGAAGGGTCAGCAGGTTGTTCATCAGGCCGTCGGAAGAAAAAATATTGAACGCCAAAGAGAAGACAATGATCCAGCTGACAAAATTCGGCAGCGTCGTTGTGGTTTGAATGAGTTTCTGAAAATGCCGGGAGCGGGCTTCCGTAATCATGATGGCGAAAATGACCGGTACCGGCGCCAGCAGAATGCCCAGAAAGCTCATGACCAGCGTATTGCGCAGGACACGCAGCATATCGCCGCCGTCATGCAGCATCAAAGCGAAGTACTTGAGGCCGGCAAAACTCGATTGCGACAGGGGAATGCCTGGTTTGTAGTTGAAAAAGGCAAAAACCCAGCCGAACAGAGGAACATAGCTGAAAGCAAAAACAAAAGCGACAAAAGGCAAAGCCATCATCAACAAAATGATGCCGTCCCGGTTGTTCCTTTTTTTCTTGCTGCGTTGAACAAGGCTTTGGCCAATTTGGACATGGTCTGTCATATGAGCGTATCTCCTTTGCTTATGATGTAAAAATACACGACATGGCGTTTGAGAGAAATAAATAATCTAAAGAAAACATTGAAAAAAACGCATGAATAAATGAAAGCACCTTTTCTTTACCAAAAAAGTTGCACATTTTACAGCTAACTTGCACAAAACCAATGATTAATGCTAATCCTTATCTTTCCGTGACGAATCAGGCAGAGAGGTTATTTTTGGAATCCAGATCGTTGTCTCAGTATATTCACCCGGCACACTGCCGATGTTGATCCCGTATTTTTCGCCGAAATTCAGCTTGATTCTGCGATTGACATTATAAAGGCCGACATTTTCCTCCAAGCCGGGCTTCTTGCCGCCGCCGTTTTCAATGCTGCCGGTAATTTCCTTCAGACGCTCCGGTTCGATTCCGGTCCCGTTATCCGAGACGACAACGATCAGCGTATCGTTATCTTCCCGGGCATGCACGACGATCTCCAGCGATTTCATATAATGCATGCAGTGGGATACGGAGTTTTCCACAATCGGCTGGAGGATGAATTTGGGGATGTAAAGCTCCATCAGCTGTTCCGGGATATCGAAACGAAATTTCAATGAATTGCCAAACCGCCAATTGACGATTTTGAGATAGTTGTCCAGATAATCCATTTCTTCATGAATCGTCCACATCCGGTTCTGATTTTTAAACGCCGGTCCGAGCAGATTGCCCAGGGCGATGACGCTTTCGACAACATTGTCGGCATTGACCATAGACCCCATCCACTTGATCATGTTCAATGTGTTATAGATAAAATGCGGATTGATCTGCGCCTGCAGCGCTTCAATCTCCAGACGGATCTTTTCTTCCTGCATCTCGTCATTCTTCTGCACCAGCCGGACAATGCTCAGCGACATCTCGTTGAACCGTGATATCAGGGCTCCCAGCTCGTTTTCCGGAATCCGGCTCAAGGTGACGCCCAATTTGCCGCTGCTGACATCGTTCATTTTGCTGGACAGCACTTCGAGCGGCTTGGTTATTTTTTTAATCCAGGTCAGCGAAACGATAAAGATAACCAGAATACTGGTGATAAAGATGGCCATGATCAGCTTCTGGATCATGTTGATATCGCCGGTCAAAGCGCTGAAGGGTATTTCGTCGATCAGATACCAGTCGGTGTTTTGCAGCCGATAATAAACGATTTGCACTTTAAGGTCGTTTTTCATGGAGGTCAGGCTGCCGTAGTTTTCGCTGAGATTGATGTCGGAAAAAATCGGACTATTCTGGCCGATGTTCCGGCCGTCGCCGCTGGAAATAATTTTTCCGGCTCTGTCGATAATGTACATATACTCATTGACCCGGTTAAAATTGCTGTTGTAAATGGAGGATATATATTTCTCATCGATGTTGAAAACCAGCGTCGAACTGCGGTTCGGCTCGATAATCGGCTTGACGCCTTTGGTCATGCTGATCAGGAAGATATTGCTGTCGCGGATGTTGCGGTTGGGGTTGAAATCGGTCTCCTTCAGACCGCCGTCCATGATGATCGCCGGGAATTGTTCCGACGCGGCTTTATATATTTGTGAATTGTAAAACCAATTGTTCTTTTCGCTGCCCCAGTTATTATAGGAATACCGGTAACTGGCGCCGACAGCGCCGCCGTTTTCCGTATAGAGATAGATCGAATTGATATAGTTGTAGTTGGAGATAAAATTGTCGATGCGGCTGATGATGCTGTTATAACCCTCGATCGTGCTGAAATCGTGCTTGTCGTAATTATCGAGCAGAAATTGCTGGATATCGTCGCTTTGCATAAACAGATTGGCCAGATTGTTGACCTCTTCAAAAACCTTGCCGATGTTGTAATCGGATTGGCTGAATTGCTGCAGCAGGTATTTTTCATTATTCTTCTCAAAGACATCCATGATATAGCGATAACTGAAATAGGAACCGGCAGCCAGAACAACAATGCTGACGAGGGTGTAATAAATAATCAGCTGTGTGCGCAGATTGAAGAAAAAACGGCGGAATTTGCTCATGAGGACCTCCGGGTACGGCTCAGTCAAGACTTGCGGAATTCATTGGGGCTCATGCCGGTCGTCTTCTTGAAGACTTTGCAGAAGTAAGTCGTTTCGGTGAAACCGACTTTTTCCGCCACCTCATAAGCTTTCATGGATGTTGTCTGCAGAAGATTTTTCGCCTGTTCTATCCGCAGGGTGTTCAGATAGCCGACAAAATTTTCCTGAACTTCTTTTTTAAACAGATTGCTAAAATAACCGGCGCTGAGATTGACTTGACGCGCGACCTGATTTAAGGTGATGTTCTTCGCGTAATTATTCCGGATGTAACGCAAGGCTTCGGTTATTTCACGGCTGAATGCCTGTTTTTTGACCAGCGTGGCATGAACGCTGAGGATAAATTCCCGAAAACTGCCGATGCATCGGTCCAGCGTGTCCTGTTTTTCAATCTGATGGATGGATTCGGTCACGGCATCGGAAAAATTGGCATACTGAGCGGAATTGATCTGGAAAGCGATCCCCTGCAGGAGCTGGATCAAAAACTCGATAATTTGCTCCTTGGTCTTCAGTGTTTTGGCGAAATCGGTAATCCGCTGATTGTAGGCTTGGTTTTCTTTTTCGCTCAACAAGGCGGCCAATTCGCTTTGATTCTGCAAAGCCAGCATCTTTTCCTGAAAAGCGCTTTCCAGCAAAGGCGTGTCGTCGGTATACAGACGGCCGTATCCCTGGTAGAATTTATGCCGCAGCGCGTTGACGGCCTGCTCATACAGGGCTTTCAGCGAGACGAACTGGTTGCCGGGACGGCTGATGCCAAAGGTGACCGAGGCGTCAAAATAGATGCTCAGAAGATTGCGGATCGTGTCGGTGATCGATATGAATAACGGCGACAGAGCCGGTTTATCGGTCGGTTCGCCGAGATTGATCAGAAGGACATAATGTTCGTCCGAATCATGAAAAGCTATGCCGGTTTTGGCGTTTTCCAGGATTTCGTTCAGAACATTAAGCAGGGAAATCTTGACGATATCTCCCTTGTTGTCCTGGAAACGGGTTTTCATCTTGTCATAATTGTCGATTTCCATGACACAGACCAGCAGGTTATCCTGCCGGAGCCGCACATGCTGAACCTTGAGGTAGTTCTGAAATTCCGCCTCGCCAAAAAGATTATAAAAAATGAAACCTTTAAAAATTCGTTCGGTCAAGGCATCCTTTTCCGCGCCCTTTACGGTTTCGCCGATTTTATGATCCGACTGGTCGAGTTCGCCTTGAACCTTGAGCAGGACCGTTTCGATATCGGCTGTGGTCATCGTCAGCTTCAGGATATAATCGGTTACGCCCAGCGACATGGCTTGGCGGACCAGATCGAACTGTTCGACACAGGTCAAAATCAGGATCTTCGTTGTTTTATCGTTCTCCCGGATCTTGCGGATCAATTCCATGCCGTCCATGATCGGCATCCGGATGTCGGTGATTAAAATATCTGGTTTGCTTTTTTCATATATTTCCCACGCGGATTGCCCATCTTGCGCGTCAGCAAGAACATGCATGCCGAATTTTTCCCAGTTGATAGAATTTTTAAGACCAAGTCGGACCAGCATCTCGTCTTCGGCGATCAATACCTCATACATTCCATCAGCCTCCAAACGGTCATTTTACAAAATCCCCGACGGGAATTCAACAGACAGTCCATGAGTCATTTTTAACCAGGCAAAAGATCATATACTGCCGGCGGCGAAAAATTTCTCGATCGCAATCGCCGCCGCGGAGAGAATGTCGTATTCCTGTCCGATTTTGGACGGGAGAATCTGCAGTTGATGAATGTTCCGGGTTATGGCGGTTTGTCCGACATACCGGCGGATATCGGCCAGAAGCATATCCGGGCGGTCGTTGATATCGCCGGCCAAGACGACCGCTTCCAATTCCAGCAAGTTCATGGCGTTGACGATTCCTGCCGCCAGATAACGCGCTTGCCGGTCGATGGCCTCCCGGCAAATACGGTTGCCGGTTTCGGCTTGATCCGCAATTTCATGCCAGCTTGTTACCGAAATACCTTGATCGAGCAAATATTGATAAAGCGCGGGCAGAGAAGCATATAGCTCAAGGCAGCCCCGGTTGCCGCAGCTGCAGGCCGGCCCTTGAATATCCAGCGTCGTATGGCCGATTTCATGGCCAAACCCGCCGACGCCGCGGTACAGCTGGCGATCGATGATCATGCCGGCGCCGACGCCGGAATCGACCACCAGCAGCATGAAGCTTTTAAATGATGATCCCTGTCCATAATTCTTTTCAGCCAGAGCCAGCGCGGCGGCATTATTTTCCAATAAAGCGCCGGTGTGAAAGTGTTCGGAAAAAATCCCGGCTATTTCCACTTGCTGCCAGAGCGGGAAATTCGGCGGATTCAGAATGGTTCCGGTCGCGATATCGACAGGCCCCGGCGTACATATGCCGATGCCCAGCAAGTTTTCCCGGGGTATGGCATTTTTGTCCAGCATGGCCTGCACCGCTCTTTCCAGCGGCGGCAAAGCGGCGGCTGCCGTCGGATAGCCGTTAAGGATGACCGCCTCCCTTGCCAGAGGATTACCTTTAAAGTCGACCAGGCCGATATGACAGCCTTCCCGGCTGATCGACACGCCGGCGGCGAAAAAATGGCGGGGATTCAGATCCAGCAAAATAGGTTTACGGCCGTAATCCGCCGCGGCTGTGCCCGTCTCCAATATATATCCCTTATCCAGCAATTCGTCGACAAGGATGGTCACCGCCGCTCTGGTCAGACCGGTATACCGTGCCACATCCGCTCTGGATACGCTTTTCCGGCGTATTAAAGTCAGGATGAGGCGTAGATTGTCGCTCTTCATATGTGCTGAATTCGTTGCGCCGTGTTTCACATTTTTTCCTTCAGATATTCGATGGGTTTATTCTATGCCGGATCTGATAATGATGTCAAATCAAATAGATATTGAACATATCCTGTCGCGCCGTTTTTGTCGTGTTTATAGTTAAGAGGGGCTGTCTCATGACAACCCCTCTTTTTGCGCCACCAGAAGACGCTTTCGGTTGACCGGCCCGATTATTGAACGGAACCGGTGTTTGATTCGTTGGTTTGGACGGCGGCATCGGCTGCCGAGACCTTGACGCCTGCCTGATCATGCAGCGGCACGCCGAGTTTTTCCAGGGTGATGAATCGGAGCAATGTTTCCAGAATGGTGCTGTTGGAAGCACCGGCGTCCTCTTGTCCGCCCATATTGACCACCGTTTTCGGAACGATATCGACAGAGGCGTTTTTAATGGCGTCGGTCAGCTTATCGGCAATTTCCTGAATGACACGGTATTCGGCGCCGCCATAAGCTTTAACCTGAGCGTCGATAGCCTGGGCTTTAGCCAAGCCGACATTCGATTCTTTGGACGCTTCCGCTTCGCCTTCCAGCCGGACTTTGGACGCGTTGGCTTTGGCCAGGGCGACGATTTGGTCGGCTTCCTGCTCGGCTTTGCTGGCCAGAGCCGCGCCGCTGTTGCGTTCGACTTCGATCTGGATTTTGGATTTGGTCAGCAGGCTCTGCTGCTCAGCCGTAGCCTGCGCCTCGCGTAATAATTTCTCACTTTCGGCCGCCGACTGCTGTTTCTGATAAGTAACCTTTTTCTCTTCGGCAATCTGGCGTTCACGCAGCTGGGTCAGGATATTTTCGATCTGGACGTCGGCCACCGGCGATTTCGGCGTGCCGATCAGGACTTCCTCCAGTTGCAGATTGTATTTGGTGAATTTATCTCTCATTTCGGTAACGGCCCGCTCACGGATCGCGCTGCGCTCCTGGATCAGCTCGATCAGGGTCTTGGTTTGGGCGACATCCTTGAAATAGGCGCTGACCAGCGGATCAAGCGATTGGTTGACCAGCATGTTGATATCGCCGAAGCGCTGAATGACCCAGGGCGCCTGCTTATAATCGATATGCATGACGACGGACAGCGGCAGGGAAGGTTCAAAGGCGTCCTTGGTGATGATATCGACCTCGGTCAGGTTTTCATCGTATTTATGGTCGCCGGTTTCCGATTTGTTCCATTTCAGGATAATATTGGTCGTCGGTACCAGAACGACTTTGCCGGCGTCGGTGTTGAAAGCGTATTTGCCGGGCATCAGAGGCTTCTCGAGCACGCCTTTGCAGCCGGACTGCACCAATTCGCCGTGCTTGTAGTCGATTCCGGTCGTATCGACGCCCTCGGCGCCGAAAAAGGAAACGACCACGCCGACGAAGCCGATCGGCACGACGGTTTTAGGACGGAATTCGACAGTGGCGAAAAGGCGGTTGCTATAACATGTGCCGTCGATTAAAACCCGAATCTGCTTGCCGCGGCGCCCGCCCAGCT
>CAYRWC010000124.1:0-7785 GCA_964427795.1 uncultured Oscillospiraceae bacterium
ATCGGTTTTGGTCTTGCGTAAGGTTTTGGACTTGCGAAACAGGTTAACGCTCAAGGGATTCAGTACAACAGGCTCAAATCCGCTGCTACGGAGGAAAGCCACTAGATTGGTGCCATAATGCCCGGTCGACTCAAGCCCTGCACGCACCTCGCCATTTGATTTTGCTTGCAGTGCCAACTGGATGGCTCTGAGCAGTTCTTCAAATCCCTGACGGTTGTTGGCGAAGGTGAAAGAATCTCTCACCACTTCGCCGTCTGGGCCCAGGATACAGCAGTCATGCTTTTCCTTGGCCACATCGATCCCAACATAGATCATGAAAACATCCCCTTCTGAATAAATTTGACGCTGTTTGTATTCCACAGACTATTTTGCCAATGTAACCTTGCTCGAAATAAAACGTCATGCGTTATCTAACTCATTAACAATTGGGCAAAATGCTGTGGTTGTACACTCAATTTAAATCGTCAAGCGATAAGGTGTGAAACCAATCCACAGCGTCTGCTCGCATTATACAAACATTATCAATAGAAAGGAAAATATAATGCTCTTGCATTATACAAGGTGCTGTTATGAAATATGTTATTAATAAATCGAATGGTTCCGTCGTCGTGAATGATAAATATTTGTGTTCTTACGGCGACAGTATAACAATATATTCGACAAAGAATTATCAAGAACTGCATCGGTTTAAAGACCTGAAGAATGTCATGTATGCTTGTTTTCTGAGTGAAGACCTGATGATAGCGCGAAATTCATCGGGAGCGTATAAAATATACGACTTGGAAAAGATGGAGACAATTAAACAGTTCATACCCCCAAAAGTAAGCTTGTGCGGGCAAAACAATATTTTTATCGTGCCGGCTGACAACGTCTATTTATATGACATTCTAGAACATAAACAATTTTCAGATGTCAGATTTTATAGAATCAATTATCGGACGGGAGAAATGAAGTCAATACAAATTGTTGAAGATATTCGTGTAACACAAAATATGACTTACATTGAGGGAACCGGTAAAATCCGTTTTATGCATTCCGGTGCTGTGGACGATACGCAAGGGCATGATTTAGTATTTTGTGAAATTATTGAAATTGATCCTGAACAAGAGACCGTTGAGATCATATACTCAGAGAGAACGCCAATTAAGCAAATGGCGCTGTTCTACTTTGACCGCTACTTCATATTAAGAAAAACTATGGAAATCATTGATATTCGAACCGGCAAGGCTGTACGCAAATTAAATTATAGTTTTGATGAACATAAATGGGGATATTTTAATAAATGTGATATTTATAATAATTATATGGCATTCTTGATGCATAAGAAAATCGATGTTCTTGATTATCGAACAGATGAGATAATTTATACTTATGAAGGAGCGGTATTTGATTCGTATATATGGAAAAATAATATTTATATAGATGACATGTATAAAATTACAATAATTGAAGGTGTTCTATAAGTTTAACAGATTACTGGATGGACATCGTATTGTAAGTCTACGACGAGATCGGCCGCCTGCAGACAGCCGCGGTCGACAGCCAAACCACCAGCTACACCTATGACAACGTCGGCAATCGCTTGTCCATGAACGACGGCACGGATGTTCTAAGCTACGCTTATAACCAATTCAACCAGTTGATGAACGTCAGCAAGAACAACCGCGCGTATCTGTCATGATAAGTGATTAAGCATTGCGCATAAGCATGATTATTAAAAGAATTAAAAGTGACAAATTATATACAACGATTCCATTGTAATAATAATGATGCGTTGTACAATGTAGATAACAGAACATACTTACAAATAAAGCTTTGTTCAGAAACAAGGCCATGTTTTTGCCTTAATAAGCATATTGGTTAAACATCCATGACCGGGAGGTGCAAAATGAAAACCATAGCGAAGCTGATCATCTTGACCTTTGTTCTTTTCGCTGCCGCCGGCTGTTCGATAAATTCTACAAACAGCACATTGCCGGCTGTTGTCCCTGATGTTTCGGAAGAACAATCCGAAAAGAGTTCATCTGAGAAAACCGCCGCTTTCTTTACAGTCGAAGACGGATCAAAAATTGTGACAGAACTGACTTCGACCGGAGATTATTTATTTATGACACCTGAACAGTTGTATAAACAGTCCGATTTAGTCGTTATCGGAAGATTTACCGGCAATAAGGGATCTTTTGTTGAATCGCAGGGACGGATAAAAACAAACGCGGAGCTGTCTGTCGATTCAATCTTGAAGGGCGAATCGGCAGAGAAGACGATTCAGGTCGTGCTAAATGGCGGAATTGTCCCGTTTGCCGATTATTATGAAACGTTTGATCAAGGTTCTCAGGAAAAGATGGGCGATGATATTGCCGCGATTAAATCAAGCGATCTTGTCCGGTCTTTTCAAGGCCTGAATCAGACGGACCCCTTGTTTGATCATCAATACCTGATCTTTTTAGGCAAAATGGACGATGGAAGCCGATATTTCCTCGGCAGCGACGCCTATTCCATGCTGGAAGTCAAAGACGGCAGCTATCTTGACCGAACAACCAACGAATGGAGTCTCATGTCCAAGCTGTCTGAATCGGCTGCCGCACAACAATAAATATCACGTTACGCGCTTTAATCGGGCTGTACGGATTCGCCGCCGGTTGATTTTCTGGGCGGAATGACCGAAACCCATTTCACCCGGAGGATCATGATCATCGTTATCAGCGCGGCCGTATAGTTGGAAAATAAATTACCCCAAAATACGGAATAAAAGCTAAGATATTGCTCGGTGGCCAGGATAAAGATGTACCGCAGGAGCCATATGCGCAAGATGCTGATGACCAGAGTGATCCGGGTGTGGCCTAAGCCGATGAAGGCTCCCTGCAAGACCATGCAGACCCCGAACCCGACGACGGAATAAGTATAAATATGCAAGGCGTTGTTCGCGACGGTCAGGACATCCGGATCTCTGGTAAAAAACAGGGTTAAACGGGAAGATAACGGCACGACAAGGGCAATCAGGATGGCGGCCGTAATGCTGCTGATGACGCAGCCGGCCAGGCAGGACGAACGGGCCCGTCTGGCTTTGCCGGCGCCGATGTTCATGCTGACCAGCGTGGTCACCGAAGAACCGAACGAGGAAGGTACGATAAAGCAGACAGATGTGATGTTGCTGGCGATCCCCTGACCGTTCAGGACTGCTGCGCCGTACTTCTGCACTTCGTTATTGATCAGGAAAAAGCCCAGATTGAGGATCAAGCTGGACAGCATCGAAGGAAATCCGACGCGAATCAGATCGGATAGAATTTGCTTATCATATTTGAAACCGGATAAGATCAGCTGGTCGCAGCTTTTCTTTAGAAACAATTCATAATACATCCAGGCGCTGATCAATATATTGGATGCCAGCGAAGCCATGACCGCGCCGACGATTCCCCAGTGAAACACCGCGATGAACAAGGCGTTGAAGACAACTTTCAAAACCAGCATGATGACCATTCGGACAAAGGTATCCTCCGGCTTACCGGCGGCATTTTTTATCGCGTTGTATATGGCTTCCATGAAAGAAAAGGGCAGTACCAGAGCGTTTAGTGCGAGATAGAGAAAAACTTCATGGGAAATGGCGGCATTGACATGCCAGGATATCGGGAATGAGATGGCAACCAGAAGCGGCGCCAGAATAAAGCCGGAGCAAAAAGCGAAAATGACCATTTGCGTGGAAACCCGCTTGGCGTCGTCAAAATCGCCTTTGCCGTTGGCTTGGCCGATGATGGCCATCCCGGCGATACTTAAGCCCTGAGCCAGCGCGCCGAACATATTGACGATGGGGCCGCAATAGGTTACGGCGCTGGCGGCAATGGTGCCGGCGATATTATTGATAAAAAGACCGTCGACAACCGGGATGGCAGATTGGACAAGACCCATCATCAGTGCCGGTAAGGACAACAGAAATATCGTGGTGGAGATCGATCCGTTTAAAATCAGATCCCGTCTTTGCTCTGTGTTTTGCTTAAATAAGCGTGTATTCAAACAGCCGGCCGCCAGCTTTCTTAATAGTCATGATGGAAGTTTATGGCTATGCCGGCAGCTTGTCAAGAAAGCCGCCCGCTGAAAAAAGAGCTGCGGCATCGCCTGCCGGCAAGCCGGTTGACCCCGATTATGTGTTCCGGCTATATTGACATTTAGTTTTGTTTGGCGTTAAATGAAAATACAAAACGTTTTGTAAATGAATAAATACTTGCAGACGAAAACGGTAAAATAGAAACAAATGCATCACTATTGCTTGATGCAAAACGATTTGTATCTTGGAGGGATAAACATGGCAGGCGGACCGGGATCCTATTTTTTTGGCGAGGAAGAAAAAAAAGAATTATTAGATGTAATGGAGTCGGGCTATCTGTTCCGTTATGGCGCCGAGGATGATCCGTTATTTAAAAAGAAAGTAGTCGGCTTTGAAGAGGAATTTGCCCGGTTTATCGGCGTTCCTTATTGTGTAGCGACCAGCAGCGGGACCGGCGCGCTTTTATGCTGCCTGGCTGCTTTAGGTATCGGCCCCGGCGATGAAGTCATCGTGCCTGGTTATACCTTCATCGCTTCGATTTCATCGATCATCTTGTCGCGGGCTATTCCGGTCCTGGCTGAAATCAACGAGTCGCTGACCCTTGACCCGCAAAGCGTCAGAGCGAAAATCACGCCGAAGACCAAGGCGATCATGCCGGTTCATATGTTGGGCAACCCATGCGATATGGACGAGATCATGAAAATCGCCAAAGAGCATAACCTTTTTGTCATTGAAGATTGCTGCCAGGCGGCCGGCGCGGTTTACCGCGGCCGGAAAGTCGGTTCTATCGGCGACATCGCCGCTTTTTCATTAAAACCATCAGCGCCGGCGACGGCGGAGCTGTCGTGACCCGAGATGAACGGCTTTATGAGCGGGCGTTCGGATTCCATGATCAGGGACATAAACCGAACCGGACCGGAGTGGAAATCGGCAACCGCAGCATAATCGGCATGAATATGCGCATGAATGAATTAACCGGGGCGGTTGCTCTGGCTCAACTGCGGAAAATCGATCTTATTCTGGAAACGCTGCATCAGAAGAAGATGGCGTTGAAGAGCCGTCTGGCCGGCGCGCCGGGCATCGGCTTCCGGGTGATTAACGATGTCCTGGGTGAATGCGCGACCATCCTGACCCTGCTCTTTGACACCAAGGAGAGAGCCGATCGTTTTGCGGCGCGCATCGGTTCCCGGACAGTAGCCGGTTCGGGCTGGCATGTTTATAACAACATGGAACAGATTCTCAATAAACAGACGTCGACAAATTATCATTGCCCTTATGTTTGCGAGGCTTACGGGCAAGATATAGATTATCGCGCTCATATGCTGCCGCAGACGGACAGTATTCTGGACCGGGCGGTCAATATCAGCGTCGGCGTTGTCGATAAAGGATTAGGAGCCGGATACGGCATCAACATCCGTTCGACGGCGGATGAAATCGACGCGGTTGCCGAACGGATTTTAGCAATCGTTAAGGAACTGTGAAAGGATTTAATGTGATGAATATTTTAGCGATTTGCGCCCATCCCGACGATCTTGAGATATTCTGCGCCGGCACGCTTTTGAAATATAAAGCGGCTGGACATAAAATTTATATTGCCCTGACGACCAGCGGCAATATCGGTTCGAACATCCATACCAGCCGTGAAGAAATCGCGGCGGTGCGTGAAAAAGAACAGCTGGCTTCCGCCCGGTTTTATGACGCTGAAGTGCGTTTTATGCGTTTTGATGACGAAGGGCTGCAGGATACGCCGGCGACGCGCCGAGCCGTCTTGAATGCTATGCGCTGGGCTGATCCGGACGTTATCCTGACAAACAGCCCGCTGGATGTCAGTACCGATCATGCGATGACTTCCAAATTGGTCGGCGAAGTCATTTTGTCGCTGCCGGGAAAGCTGGTGCCGGCAGATGAACGGCCGATCAGCAAAGCGCCCAGCGTATTTTTCTGGGACCATTCGGCCGGCATCGGCTTCACACCGGAAGTGTATGTCGATATCAGTGATGTTTGGGATGATAAAATCGCCGCTTTATCTCTGCATAAAAGCCAATATGCCTGGATGGATACCTTCCAGATTCATGGTTTTTTAGAGCATGCGGAGATTCTTGGCCGTTTCAGGGGCTTGCAGGCCGGATGCAGATTCGCCGAAGGATTTACAGCCTTGCGTGTCCACGGATTTATGCCCGATCTGAAACTTTTGCCATAAAGCTCTTTTCAAACGCGTTTTTTCTCGTTAAACTTTATAGAGACAGCGACGAAGACAACAAATATAAGACAGTTTCGCGGCACTTGGTCTTCGGCTGAATCTTGAGGCTGATGAATGATGGGCGTCAAACACGATAATAATATAAACCGGTGTCTCTATTTAGATGACCGACATCAACTGAGTCTGACAAGTGAAGTTATTCCCGAACCCGGACCGGGTAAGGTTTTGATTCGGATTGTGGCCAACGGCATCTGCGGTTCGGATATCCATTTTTATCAAGAAGGGCGGCTGGGCAATTTTGTGGTTGACCGGCCTTATATTCCGGGGCATGAAGCCAGCGGTTATATTGCGGGCCTTGGCGAAGGCGTCGAGGGATTATCGATCGGCCGGCGCGTTGTTCTGGAGCCGGGCATACCCTGCGGCAAGTGCGCTTATTGCCGGAACGGGCGTTATAATCTTTGTCCGGATGTGGTTTTTTTGTCCGCTCCGCCGATCAATGGCACGTTCTGCGATTATTTAACCATTCGGGCCGACGCGGTGCTGCCGATGCCGGAGGGCATGACTTACCGTGACGCGGCTCTGACCGAGCCTGCCGCCGTAGCGGTCCACGCGGTAAAGCGGGCCCGCTTTGCCCCGGGCGCCAACGCGCTGGTTATCGGCGCCGGGCCGATCGGGTTATTGGTTATCCAGGCGTTCCGGGCGGCCGGCGGCGGTTTGGTCTGGTGCTCGGATTTGCAGGAGCGGCGTTTAAGTCTGGCCGAACAGCTGGGCGCCCGCCGCTGGCCGGGGACCGGATCCGGGCAGCCGTCGGTCGACGTTGTTTTCGATACCTCGGGTTCGGCCAAAGCCTGCGCCACCTTATTCGACGCGGTACGGCCGGGCGGCTGCGCGGTTCAGGTCGGTTGGCCGGCCGGCAATTGGGTTACCCAGAATATTGCTACTTTTATTGACAAAGAACTCGATTATGTCGCCGTCAACCGCTATGCTAATGCCTTTCCGGCTGCCTTGCAGTGGATTGCCGACGGTCGGATCCGGACCGATCTTCTGATAACGCATGAATTTGATCTGGACCAGGCGGCGGAAGCGTTCCAATATACGGCCGGGCATGCGTCTGAGGTAGTCAAGACCATTATCTGGAATGAACGCCAATAAATAAAAAAGCGAGGATGTACTATGATTATCGACCATATCCGCAATGCGGCACAGTATTCCGGCATCAGCCGGGGCTTGAAAGACGGCCTGGATTATCTGGCCCAAACAGATTTCAGCAAACTGGCGGCCGGACGTTATGAATTGGCGGGAGACCGCCTGTACGCCATGGTTCAGGATTATGAAAGCAAAATGCCGGCCGAGGGTAAATGGGAAGCTCACCGCCGCTATATTGACATTCAATATCTTGTTTCCGGCCGGGAAATAATCGGTTACGCCGATATTGAGACTCTGGAGCCGCTTAAGGATTACGATGCCGTAAAGGATTGCCAGATCCTGCGCGGCCAAGGCTCGGATCTGATTCTGGAGCCGGGCATGTTCATGATTCTGCTGCCGC
>CAYRWC010000125.1:0-7783 GCA_964427795.1 uncultured Oscillospiraceae bacterium
TCATGTCCGCAGCAAGATGATTGATAATACCCGTAAAGGGCTGATGACTACCGCGCAACTCTATTTGGCCGGCAGTATTGGCAAAGATCGCCTGATACGCGATGGGTTTAATGTTGTGGAAGATTTCCGTTATCCCATCAGCGAACCGACATACCATCGGGCCCGGGATATATCGGATTATATTTATGACCTTTACGAGACCGGAGTCCTGGATCTGGTTTATGTCATTTACACGAAAATTGAGTCGGCTATATCGATGAAACCGATGGTTACCCGTATTTTGCCGGTCAATCCTAATGCTCTCGACCAAATTGTTCCGGATAAGTACGTTCACGAAAAAGGTGTCATGACCGGAGGGATCGTGGAGTATTCGCCATCGGTAAATGAAGTTATGAGTTATTTGATCAATACATATCTCAATGGCATGGTGTATGGCATACTGACCGAAGCCTATGCCAGTGAGCAAACCGCACGTATGACAGCCATGGATAATGCGACAGACAATGCGACGGAAATGATGCAGAAGCTGACGCTGTTGAATAATCAAGCCAGACAAGCTCGTATAACGAATGAATTAACGGAAATTGTCGGAGGAGCTGAAGTTTTGGCTAAACTGCGTATTGGGGAAAAAATGGAAGGTGAAGAAACAAAATGGCAACAGGATATGTAACTCAAATTATCGGCCCCGTTATCGATATCCGGTTTGCTGAAAACGAATTGCCGGATATTAACGAAGCAATTAATATTCAGAACGGACAACAAATAGTTTGTGTCGAAGTCATGCAGCAGCGTGGTGAAGGCATTGTCCGCTGTGTGTCATTTTCACCGACAGAGGGGATGATCCGCGGCGCCGAAGCTTTTTCAACCGGCGCTCCGGTTATGGTTCCGGTCGGCGAAATGATCACCGGCCGTATGTTTAATGTTCTGGGCGAGCCGATTGATGAAGCCGGTTCGGTAATCGCTGCCGATCATTGGCCGATTCATCGACCTGCTCCTACTTTTACCGACCAGTTTCCGGAAGAGAAAATGCTGGAAACAGGTATTAAAGTAATCGATTTGCTGGTTCCCTTTAGCCGCGGCGGCAAAATAGGCCTTTTTGGTGGCGCCGGCGTAGGTAAGACCTATTTAATTCTTGAATTAATCCGCAATATAGCCAAGGAACACGGCGGATACTCAGTTTTTACCGGCGTCGGCGAGCGGTCGCGCGAAGGTAATGATCTTTGGAATGAAATGCATGAGTCGGGCGTCATTGACAAAACCGTCATGGTGTTCGGGCAAATGAATGAAACCGCCGGCGCCAGAATGCGCGCTCCGTTAACCGGCTTGACCATGGCAGAATATTTTCGCGATGTAAAAAACAAGGATGTTCTGCTTTTTATCGACAATATCTTCCGTTTCATCCAGGCAGGATCGGAAATATCTGCTTTGTTAGGCCGTATTCCATCAGCTGTCGGATATCAGCCTACTTTAGCCAACGAAGTCGGTGCTCTGGAGGAACGGATTACCTCGACGCGCAAAGGTTCAATAACTTCGATTCAAGCTGTATATGTTCCTGCCGATGACTTGACCGACCCGGCGCCGGCAACAACCTTTGCTCATCTGGATGCCATTACGGTTTTATCCCGCGCTGTTGTCGAGCTGGGCATTTATCCGGCTGTTGATCCGTTGGAATCATCATCGCGGATTCTAACAGAAGCGGTTGTTGGATCCAATCATTATCGCATAGCCCGAAAAGTTCAGGAAACGTTGCAACGATATAAAGAATTGCAAGATATTATTTCAATACTTGGTATGGAAGAATTGAGCGAACATGATAAACTAATTGTAATGCGCGCAAGAAAAATCCAACGGTTTTTGTCGCAGCCCTTTTTTGTTGCCGAAGGATCAACCGGTTATGAGGGTCGATACGTACCGATTGAGCAAACCATTAAGGGCTTTGGCGAAATAATATCAGGAGGAGCCGATCATATTCCGGAACAGTACTTTTTTATGAAAGGCTCAATCGACGATGTATACTCAGCCTATAAAACATCCCGATGAGGGGAGCGTTGCTTCATGCCCGATAAGACTCTGTATGTCCAGATAGTAACTCCGTATGACATGTTTTTTGAAGGCCAGGTGGAAATGGTTGTCCTTACCTCCAAAGATGGTGAAATCGGTATTATGCCGGGGCATACACCACTAATTGCTGCGTTAGTGCCCGGAGAGATCCGGCTGCGGATTGATCAGCAATGGCGAGTCATGTCTGCGTCAAATGGCTATGCTGAAATCGGTCCGGAGTTGACTATGATTGTGGTCAATGCCGCAGAATGGCCGGATCAGATCGATGTACGCCGCGCGGAAAAGGCGTTATCCCGTGCCCAAGAACGTCTGACTGATCTCAAATCGACAACACAGGATAAAGCTCATGCCCGTCACGGCATCGCCCGAGCCAAGGCGAGAATTAAGGTAGCCGCCAAATATGCCGATGCAGCTAAACAAGCGCATGCATCATCGGCAACACCATCCTGATCAGTCAGCTTGAAAATAAAAAGCATGGTTGGCAAATTGAAGTAGACATTGATCAGGTAATAAGCACTCAGTATTTTTAAGCAACCTTCGTCCATTAAGACAGGTTCCGTTTTTTGACCCTAAATCACTGATAAAAAAGGATCCGGCCCGCTTGAGAATCCTGGCATGAAGTCGCCCAATTCCTGGATCAGGGAGAATGAGGTCGGCTTTCTTTTCATCCCGGCCAATGACAAATTCATCAACAAGAATAAATGCTCTGATTCCTTCATTTTCTTCCGGCGTACCGGGTTTGCCTTCAGATAGCATGGCCATACGGAAATCTTCCGGATGGTCCGATAATAATACAGTCTGGTTTTCCGGATTGCCGGTTTCCAGATTCTTTTTAAACAGTCTGCCAATCATTTGCCGCCATGGAGTCTGCTGTATATTATTTAACAAGATCTGAACGATATTCGGGCAGAGAAGATGAACATCCCATATCAATAAAATGACAGTTGCGGCAAGACAGACAATCGTCATCCATAAAACTTGCTGAAAACCATTTAGACGACAGAATATGAATAAACCGAGAGATATGACGTGACTGAGTAATAATATAAACAAGGACCTCTTCGTTTTTTTTGATCGCTTAAATGTTTTCTCTTCTTGGCAACGGGATGGCAAAGGGTCGATAGTATCGTTTTTTCCCTTCTCATTTACGATTTGAAGTATTTTAGCGAGTTCATGCACCCCTCCAGTTTGACAGACTTGCTGCAGCTTGGTACTTTCATCCTCACAGAAATGAAACGAACGACAAAAAAAGGAGACCATCGAATCAATATTGTCATCAGGTATGGAACAACATTCTTGAGACATATTTTTTGAGGATTTTTGGATAGGCCAAAAAATAAGATAAGGAGTTCTGTCACTATTCAAAAAAATCATCGAAGGTTGCAGAGCGAATTGTTCAGGCGGCAGCAAGTGCTCATCGGCATCAATTAAATAAGCAATGATTTGTGATAAATAACGGCGTCCGGTTTCAGGACACAGATCATCAGCCGACATGGATTCATCCAGTGGTTTCATATCGACAGTATCGACACAAATCTGTGGTTCGCCGGATCGATAACGTAAAAAGGCAGGCAAGATAAATTCCGGTTTAAAACGGATCAATAACTGTAATTGGTACTCCACCAATTGTTCATCATCCGATATCGAACGTACCAGAAGGCGGTTATATGGACCGGTTTCCCAAAAACATGCGTTTGGGTGCATGATAATCTCCTTTTAGGGCTTAATGATCATTTGCCAGATCATCTATAATGCTTTGATCACCCAGGACAACCTGAATGAGATTACTGGCATAACTGGTTAAAGCTGATCGAAATAATAAGGCAATCGACAAAAGTACAGCGATAATAATAACGACTTCCAGGGTACCAAAGCCTTTCCGACGGCGTTTTTTGGCGAAAAAACGATTGAGCCTGTATTGTTGAACTGTCGACAACAAAAGAATGATCATAAATAATCCCCCTTCTTTAATAAACATAATGCCGATGATATTCATTATATTGTCCGCAAACTTAATACTGCCGGAAGAAGCGCTGTTACCACAACAGCCAGTAAATCTAAAGTCATCGGCACAAGGAGCCGAAGTGACTGACGTTCAAGTTGCTTTCGTATTGTGTTTCGGTAAACCGACCAGCAGGCGGATGCTTGCAAAGCCAGTAATTGCAGATTTTCTATTCCTCCTGAGCGGTCATAACGTGACAGGATCAGTAAAGCTGCCTGTGCTTCCGGTAAAGGACAATTTTCTGAAAGCAAATCTAGAACTTGTTCAACAGGCCGGCCAGTCCGAAGTAATCTGGACGCGAAGATGAGATCTTGTTGTAAAGCATGATCTGTTGTTGTTTTCTGTACATATGACCGGTTAGATTCAGTAATCATTTTTATACCGATTAGTAAAGCTTTATGCAAAGCAAGACCGGTCTGTAAAAGAGCAGTGATCAAATTCAGGAATATAGGATATTCCAAGCGGTAATCGGTTATCTTTTGCCTTTGAAGTGTAAAAATTTGTTGATCGTGCAATAATGAAACGATAAATGGCAGAACAAGCAAACAAACCGCGCCGAAAGGATCGATAAACAGGATAACTAAACCAGGAATGAGACTTGCTGCAAGTAAAACAGCCTTATGCATAAAAAAATCTGTTAAAGCTGCCTGATCCATACTCGACTCAGATCGATGAGTATTAATTAAAATCTGAAGTAAACGGGATCCGTATGATTCCGGCAAGATATCACGATAAATATAATGGAAAAGATGGCATAGGCGAATAGCGTAGTTCTTTTTCCGCCCTTTATATATGGCATGACTGCAGTGTTTCTTTTTATCCGGAGAAGTAAAACTTGTAAATGTTATCGTTAATGCTGCAGCCAATATAGCCATGAGATAGGCGATAACCATGCCGATCATTCCGGTAGGTTGAGATAGAACAGCCGCGGAAGCCTCATCAGCTGATTGTCTGAGAAGCAAAGCAAGCAAGAAAGGCATAATGACTAAAATATAGGCTTCTGTCTGACGTTGCGTTGTTTCCGCCTTTAGATCCTGCTGTAAAGATAATTGTTCTGTGACCATCTGCAGGTGCTGGCGGACATAATGTAAAACTTGACCACCCATTTTACGTAATTCCGGTAATGCATAAAAAAAAGTCTGTGCTTCAGGACAATGGAGATGCCTGCTCAGTTGCGGTAATAATATTTCAAGCGGTTGATGCGCGGCCAACTGGTTTTCGACTTGGCGGAGGCTTTGTAAAAAGAGTGACTTACTGCCTAATAATTGGCTTAGTCCTGGTACTGTGTCGCTGAATGAATGTTCTAGTGTTGCACCGGTAGACAGTCTGGACAAAAGCAGTTCCAAAAACCACTTAAATTGCTCTCTGCTTGCCGTTATTTGCCGTTTCTTCTGTAACTGAAAAAGAGAGTACATAAAGAGAATAAAACAAGGTATGATCATGAAAAAACGCAACTCGTGCACGGTGAAAAAAGACAGAGATGCCAGCCAAGATAAAATCAAACAGATAACGCCACATGCTAATTGATTAGAAATTGACGATGTGTTTTTCTGTTTGATCTGCTTCGGCATAAATAAGATCACCTCCTTTCGATCGAATAAATAAGGGATGAATTTGTATTTGTCCTTCTTTTGTTGACAGAGAACATATTTCGTCGATTTCTCTTTTACCGGCAAGGGTACGCCTTAAATGAACCATAATGTTTATGGTCGAACCGATTAAACCGCGGATTGCTTCCCATGGCAATTGAACAGCCATTAGAACCATTAAAATTAAGCGGGAAAGCATATCCTGACAAGAATTAGCGTGCCCGGTGCAAAGCGATCCCGGATGTCCGGTATTCATCGCTTGAAGCATGTCGAACGCTTCTCGGCCGCGAACTTCACCGACAATAATTCTATCTGGTCGCATGCGCAATGACGCGCGAATTAAATCGGCAAGAGAAATTTCACCAGAACCGTCCGGACCGGCCGCGCGCGATTCTAAACGAACCATATTCGGTAAATTTTGCAAAGCTAATTCTGCGGCGTCTTCAATCGTTATCACTCGTTCGGATGAAGGTATGTAGTTGGATAATATATTGAGAAACGTTGTTTTGCCGGTACCTGTTCCCCCACAGATGAAGATGGATTGTTTACGTTCAACTTGTTCGATTAAATAATCTGCAGCCGGCTGCGATAAAAAATCGCACTCGATCAAAGATTGTATATCCGGCCTGATTCCGGTAAATTTCCGTATTGTAAGAACCGGTCCATCCGGAGCAGAAGGCGGCAAAGCAGCATGAACACGTGATCCGTTCGGCAAGCGCATATCGGCAAGCGGATTTTTTTCATGGATCATACGGTTCGCACGGCCAAAAAAATTGGTTATCACACCAGTGAGGTGCTGTACATTGTCAAATTTTAAGTCGGATGAAAATAATCGGCCATTCTTTTCGTAGAAAATGCAATAAGGTCCGTTAACCATAATTTCGGTTACCTCAGGATCATCCATTAATGATTGCAGCAAGTCCAATCCACGCATACTGTCAAACAACCGGTTGGCTATAAATTGCCGGTCATGAAAACTTAGGCGTGATCCGGAATACTCAGATGCAACAACTTTTAAAGTCAATCGCTTAAGACTATCATCGTCAAGCTCTGTAAGGCCGCCGATTTGCCGCATAACCATATCTGACAATTTTTGGCGGGTATCAGCATCGAAAAGCATCATGAACCTCCATTTATGATTTAAAAGACCAATCGAGTGTTTTATAATAAATCTCTATTACTTTACAAAGATTTCACGAGTTTTACATTCGGCCGGCAGAGCAGAAAAAAGTTGACTGACTTCGAATTTTGCCGTTTGTGCCGCATAATTTTCACTTTGCGACAAGATCACCTCACAGGTATCGCATAGGACAGCGATCCTTGTTACAGTCGTGAGCGGCAGACCTGCGCAATCGATCAGCCCGATGGTTGATGACGTCTTTTGCTGCAAATATTCCTTTAACAATTTAACTAATTGTCTAAGCGTGTCTGGATTGCATAAAACCAGATCATCGGCACGATCCGGAGGGCGAAACTGAAAGAAACCGTCTGGATGAGGCTGCCAATAACAGCTTATCTGGTTGGATACTATGTCTTGTCCGATTATATGTAAAAGAAGATCCGACATGGTTGGTCCATGGCTGGGAACAGCCAAATTATTCATTAAGTAAGTCGGCATCAGAGGCAGGTAAATGACGATGAAGCCTTGATCTATAAAACTTTTCAATTTTTTATGGATGATTTGATCATTATGTCCTGCTGAACAAATTGAAAGCATCAGATAAAGTTGATTTGTGTTTTCAGCTATCTCGTTTATAGGATTGCAATCGGCAGGACTGCTGATTGCAATATTCTGGTCATGGAAAGGCAGCGCGGTATTTTTATGCCCTTTACAGTCGTATTCGCGGACCAGAACATCGACGAATCGTGAAACAGGATCAAATCGATAACAGGTTTGGTTGGGCGTTTCCTGATCGGGTAAAAGTGCTGAGCAACCTGACCGGATAGGTTTCGCCTGCCAATGATCAGGCCATACATCGGATGATGATAAAGACGCCAACTCGGGAAAATCTACAGCATTATAAAGAAAGACCGCCGGATCGTTTCGTTCCTTTTGCAGAGCAATAATATTTTGCAATGATAATGAGTCGCAACATGGATCGACGGTAACTCCAGGAAGACGAGACCTAAG
>CAYRWC010000126.1:0-7775 GCA_964427795.1 uncultured Oscillospiraceae bacterium
AAAAACGCCAACGATCAGGCCCGGATCAGCGTCAAGCTGGTTTCCGAAGCCGGTGTCGGCACCATAGCGGCCGGCGTGGCCAAAGGCCGTGCCGATGTCGTGCTGATCAGCGGCTATGACGGCGGAACCGGCGCGTCGCCGATCAGCGGCATCCGCCATGCCGGTTTGCCCTGGGAACTTGGATTGGCTGAAACGCATCAAACCTTGCTGCTCAACGATTTGCGCAGCCGCATCGTCGTAGAAACCGACGGCAAATTGCTGACCGGCCGCGATGTGGCGATCGCCGCTTTATTAGGCGCCGAAGAATTCGGTTTTGCCACCGGGCCGCTGGTTTCGCTGGGCTGCGTCATGATGCGGGTTTGCAATCTCGACACCTGCCCGGCCGGTATTGCCACGCAGAATCCCGAATTGCGGCGCAAATTTGCCGGCAAACCGGAATATGTAGAAAATTTCATGCTTTTTATTGCCGCGGAATTACGTGAAATCATGGCTCAGCTCGGATTTCGCACGCTAAACGAAATGGTCGGCAGAACCGATTGTCTGCAGCCGACGCGGGCAATCGAGCATTGGCGGCATACCGGCCTGGATTTGTCCGCTTTGCTTTATCAGCCGCCGGTCGGCGGCAAGGTCGGCCGTTATTGCCAATATCGCCAGAATCACGGTTTAGACCGTTCGCTGGACCGTCAGATCCTGCTGCCGATCTGCCGGTCGGCTCTGCAGCGCAAATTGCCGGTGCAGGCTACTCTGCCGATCCGTAATGTCAACCGGACGGCCGGCACTCAATTGGGCAGCGAGATTACCAGACGGTACGGTGCCGCCGGACTTCCCGAAGATACCATTCGGCTGACCTTTGTCGGATCGGCCGGTCAAAGTTTCGGCGCTTTTATTCCGCGCGGCCTGACCATGACGATCGAAGGCGAAGCCAACGACTACATCGGCAAGGGTTTGTCCGGAGGCCGGATCATTGTCCGGCCGGATCGCCGGGCGGCAGTCGATTCCCAGGACAATGTCATTATCGGCAACGTGGCGTTTTATGGCGCTACAGGAGGCGAGGCTTTTATCCGCGGCGCTGCCGGCGAACGGTTCTGCGTCCGCAACAGCGGCTTAACCGCGGTCGTCGAAGCGATCGGCGACCACGGCTGCGAATATATGACCGGCGGACGGGTTATCGTACTGGGCGCTACGGGCCGCAACTTCGCTGCCGGCATGTCCGGCGGCATCGCTTATGTTCTGGATCGGGATCATCGTTTCGCGTCTTGCTGCAATACGGAAATGGCCGACATCGAAGCACTGTCCGACCCTGATGAAGCTGAAGAAGTCAAGCGGCTGATTCAGCGTCACCAAGGCCTGACCGGCAGCGACTATGCCCAGACTATTTTAGACCATTGGACACAATACCTGCCGGATTTCCGCAAGGTCATACCCCGGGATTATCAGCGAATGCTGACGGCTATCGCCTTTGTCCACAACCGCGGACTGACCGGCGATGAGGCGCTGATGGAAGCTTTCAACGCCAATCACCGCGATATGGCGCGGGTAAACGGCAATTAGCCAGGAGGACGGAACATATGGGTAAACCAACCGGATTTATCGAATATCAACGGGCTTTGCCGCCCGACCGACCGCCGCTTGAACGCATCCGCGATTGGCAGGAATTTCACACCGAATGGCCGATCGAAAAGCAGCAGATCCAAGGCGCGCGCTGCATGAATTGCGGCGTGCCCTTCTGCCATTCCGGCATCATGATCCGCGGAGCGGCTACCGGCTGCCCGATCCACAACCTTATTCCCGAATGGAACGACCTGATTTACCGCGGTCAATGGCGACAAGCCTGGCAGCGGCTGGCGAAGACAAACAATTTTCCCGAATTTACAGGCCGGGTTTGTCCGGCTCCCTGCGAAGGATCCTGTACCGTCGGCATCCACGATCCCCAGGTCACGATCAAAACCAACGAGTGCGCGATTGTCGACCGGGCTTTCCGTGAAGGCTGGATCCGGCCGCAGCCGCCGCGCCTTCGTAGCGGCAAGCGGGTGGCGGTTGTCGGTTCCGGGCCGTCAGGTCTGGCCTGTGCCGATCAGCTGAATAAAGCCGGCCATTGGGTAACGGTCTTCGAAAGAGCCGATCGGGCAGGCGGACTGCTGATGTACGGCATACCCAATATGAAGCTGTCCAAGGACCGGGTACAGCGTCGGGTCGATCTGCTGGCTGCCGAAGGCATTTCTTTTGTTACCCGGTGCGAGATCGGCAAAGATATCCCGCTCAACCGGCTGCAAAAAGATTATGACGCGATCGTTTTGTGCGGCGGCGCCACAAAACCGAGAGATCTGAATATCCCCGGCCGCCCTTTGCGGGGCGTTCATTTCGCCATCGATTATCTACGGGCTAACACGCGCAGTCTCCTGGATTCGAGCGGTTCGGACAAAACCATCATCGACGCGCGCGGTCTCGACGTCCTGGTTATCGGCGGCGGCGATACCGGAACGGACTGTGTCGGCACCGCCATCCGCCAAGGCTGCCGCAGTGTGACCCAGCTTGAAATCATGCCGCGGCCCGCACAGGTTCGGACACCGCAAAATCCCTGGCCGCAGTGGCCGGCTGTTTTACGCACCGATTACGGCCAAGAAGAGGCGATCGCCCTGACCGGATCCGATCCCCGGATTTATCTGACGACGGCAAAAATGCTGGTTGGCGATGAATCCGGCCGGGTCCGGGCGGTTCATACGGTTTCTGTTCGGTGGGATAAAGAAGCCGGCGGCAAGATGATATCGGTGGAACAGCCGGGCAGCGAACGAGTATGGCCGGCGCAGCTGGTTCTATTAGCCATGGGTTTTTTGGGGCCGGAAGATACCGTTTTGCAGGAGCTCGATATCGAACGGGACCAACGCTCCAATGTCCGGACCATGCCCGGCGCATATGCGACCAACCGGCCGGGCATTTTTACCGCCGGCGACATGCATCGCGGCCAGAGCCTGGTCGTCTGGGCCATTCAGGAAGGACGCGGCGCCGCCTGCGCCTGTGATCAATACTTAACGGGTGGCAGCCATCTGCCATGACGAGGATGGCGGCGACAGCCGATAACCATCATGGAGCGCGTTATGATTCATGCGTCGTAATATTGTTGCGGCGCAGCCAGATCTGGCAAATCAATGAACCTATGGGGAATATCGTCGCGAACAGCATGCCGGCGCGCAGGCCGAATTGATCGACATTCAAGCCGGTTTGCTGCAGGATGCCGGACAGGAAGCTCCAGCGCGGCGCATATTCCGTAATCAGGCCGGACAGCCAAGGCCCGGTCGAAGCGCCGATATCGCCGCCGGCCGCCAGAACGGCAAAAAGCGACGCGCCGGCCAGAGGAAAGTGGGCGGCAGCCATGACCAGTGTACCCGGCCACAGAAGGCTCACCGCCAGCCCGCTCAAAGCGCAGGCGATCAAACCCAAAGCCGGAACCGGCGAAAGCGCGACAACCAGATAGCAGACTATGGCCAGGACCGATCCCATAATCATGATCCGGCTGAGCTTAAGCCGGCCGCCGGCCGTGCCGTATAATAATCGGCCGACGCCCATCATGATCGCGAATAGCGCCATGCCCGCCGCGTCGCCGACGATCTTCGGCAGTCCGACAGCCTTTTCCATATAAGCCGAAGACCACTGGCTGATCGCGACTTCGGCGGCGCCGCCGAACAGAATGGCTAAGAAAGAAAGGATAAAAGCCGGTTTGCAGACGAAATCGCGCATGCGCATCAGTTCGGCAGCCGGCTTTATCGGAGCCAGCGGCACCCGGCAGAACAACGTCAGGCTGATGACCGGTATGATAAGCCAAAAAGCAATAATCCAAGGCCAGTTCGCCGCGCCGAAGATAAACAGCAAAACCGTAGTCAGCAAAACGACAACCGCTTGTCCCCAGGCGTAAAAAGAATGCAGAAGACTCATGGCCGTAGAATGGGTATCGGTCGGTATCGCATTGACGATAGGGCTCAGCAGCAGCTCCATCAGACCGCCGGCGCCGGAAAAGACAACCGTGGCCAGGATAAATCCCGGATAGGGATTCACCAGAACCCGCGGCGACAAGATAAACAAGATGAATCCGATAATCGTCAAAGCCTGCGAGGCTACTATAAACGGGCGGAATCCATAGCGGTCCACCGCTTTGCTGAATATCAGGTCACAGGACACCTGCGTCGTAAAATTGACGAAAACCAGGAATCCCAACTGGCCGAATGAAAATCCGTATTGTTCACGTAAAGGGATAAACAGCACCGGTGTCAGATTGATGACAATGGCCATAACGACATTGCTGATATAACAGGCCAGCAGCGTTGAACGATATGAGGCAGGGTGACGTGATATCATTCTATTGATCCTTTACACAAACAGGATTTCCTAAATCCGGCCGCCTTTCAGTTATCATGAAAGACGGCCGGATCGACTGAAGGATAAGCAGCGCGGTTCCGAAAGGACAGATCAAATCTTACGAGTCTTTTTTCGCCTTTTTGATGACTTCCGGCTGTACGACAACAGGTTTTACCGCGCTGGAGGCCACCGGTTTGGCGTCTGTCTTTTTCTTCTTCTTTTCTTCTTTACGAATATTCTTATTACCCATAAAAGCCTCCTAAATCATGTATGTCCGGCCTGGTTTTCAGGTCCGCTTCGCACAAGCGAGACAAATTTCTTTTGTATTATACAGCGTTTTTCAACGCGATTAAAGAGGAAAAAACATGAAGTTAAAGCTGTCGGGCCGAACGGCGGCTAAAACAAAGGGCTTCCGGATCACCGGAAGCCCTTGTCGGATCAGAAGCCGTACATCTCAAAGATTTTTGAATTGCGGCAGCCAGTTCTTGTTTTGCGCCAGCATATCGTCAACCATCCGTTTGATTTCCGAAAGGCTTAAAACGGCGGAGGTCAGAGGATCGAAACAAACCGCGTAGAAGACTTTGCGCGGATCGCCTTCAATAGCCGCTTCAACGGCCAGTTCTTCGCAACGGGCGCTGGTGTTGTTGAGGATAGCCAGATGTTCGGGCAATTTGCCGACGTGGATCGGGTCGAGGCCGCGTTTGGATGCCAGAACGGGCACTTCCACGCAGCAGCCTTCCGGCAGATTGTCGATCAGGCCGAAATTGCGGACATTGCCGTTGAACTGATAAAGCGTTCCGTCGCCGATCGTCGCGTTGAAAATATACGCGGCGTACTCATGCCCGCGTTCGAGATCGACATGCTCATCGGCCAGCCATTTCTCGATCTCGCCCTGCCAGGTGTCCTCACGCTTCAGGTATTCGTCGAGAATATAACCATAGACGCCGGGATTCCAGCCGGTGCCGTGCGTGCAGTATTTTTCGATCAGATCCGGACGTTTGCGGAACCAGGCATTGTATTCGGAGTTATGGCCGCTTGATTCGGTTACATAATAATCCAGATGCAGGAACATCTCATTGCGGACAATTTCTTCGTTATAAATATCCGGCTTCCGGACGGCTTCGCGGATCAGCGGATAAGCGTCCTGACCTTTCCAGCGGTATTCCAGATACCAGGCCTGATGATTGATGCCGGCGCTGAGATAAGTCACTTCATCCATCGGAGCGCCAATCCATTTAGCCAGCATTTCGGCAGTTCCCTGGACGCTGTGGCAAAGGCCCGTCACCTGGACTTTGCTTTGCCCCTGCATAGCGCGGCACAGCATGGCCATCGGGTTTGTGTAATTCAGGAATATGGCGTTGGGGCAATACCGTTCGATATCGCGGCAGATATCCAGCATGACCGGGATTGTGCGCAGCGCGCGGAATATGCCCGCCGGTCCGCGGGTGTCGCCGACGTTGATATCCACGCCGTATTGCTTCGGTATCTCGATATCGTACCGCCAGACATGGACGCCGCCGGCCAATATCGTGCAAACCACGCCGTCGGCGCCTTCTAGAGCCGCCGCGCGGCTGTCTGTGGCAATAACCTTAGCGGGATAACGACCTGCCGCGACAATCTTGTCAACAGCTTTTTTGATCGCCGCCAGACGAACCGGGTCAATGTCCATCAACGCGATTGTGGCATCGGCAAAAGCCGGAAAAGAGAGAATGTCACGCACCAAGCTGCGGGTAAAACCGAAGCTGCCGGCACCAATGAAGGCAATTTTCTTCATAATCAATCTCCTGTTCTCATTCATTAATCATAGGGCTGCCGCTGTCTGTCCCCATGTTTCATTTTAGATCATCCGGGCGGTCATTCAATAGACTGCTGCTATACAGATATAGTATAATGCTGGAAACTCAATACGAGTTTTTGCATCGATCATACACAAATAGGCAGGTGAAGCGGCATGAATTCAAGGGTTCCCATCGCCATAACCGAAAGCGGTGAACTAAACGTTCTGCATTCCGGCATGGAGCAATGCGCTCCGGCACATGCTTTTGGTCCGGCGGTGCGCAATTACTACTTGATCCACTTCGTTATGTCCGGCAAAGGCGTCTTCCAGTGTGAAGGCCGGACCGATGAACTGACGGCCGGTCAGGGATTTTTAATCTGTCCGGATAAGGTTGCCTATTATCAGGCGGATACCCAGGATCCCTGGCGTTATATATGGATCGGTTTCAAGGGAAGCAAGGCGGCCTCTTATCTGAGGCGAGCCGGTTTATCCCCGCAAGCGCCGATCATCGGAACGCCGGGTCCGACCGACGATCAGTCCTCCATCTTGACTCTGGCCGGCTGTTTCCGCCAGATAGCCGCCGTTTCCGATCTGAGAAGCGGGCGCGATCTTCGGATTCTGGCCTGGCTGCAGCTTATGCTGTCCATCCTGATCGAACAGAACGCAGGCGGATCGCCGGAGGAAGACCAAACCGGCAAGTATGCTGAATACATCCGGCAGGCGTGCGATTTCATGGAAATGAATTATGCCCGCAAAATAACCGTCGGCGAACTGGCCAGACATATCGGCCTCGACCGCAGCTATTTCGGAATGTTGTTCCGCCAGTCGACCGGTTTGCCACCGCAGCAGTATCTGCTCCGGCTCCGCATGGAAAAAGCCTGCAGCCTGATGGCTCGCAGCCGGCTGCCGGTTGCCGCGATCGCTCACGCGGTCGGTTATGAGGATCCGCTGTTATTTTCACGTATGTTTCGCCGGATTGCCGGCTGCTCGCCCAGTCAATACCGGCGTCTGCAAGACGAGCGGAAGCAAAACCGGAATGCCTGCAGCATCATCTGACGCTTAACCGTCAGGTCTCGCGGCGTTTCATTTTGCCGGCGTTCAGGAACAGGATCGAACCAATAACAGCCAGAGCGCCGATCAGGGCGATCCAGCCCGGTTTTTCACCTAGAAAAAGGAAAACCCAGACCGGGCTCATCAACGGTTCGACCATAGCCAGAAGACTGGCGTTCAACGGTGAAGTCAGGCGGATTCCCCGGCTGAACAGCAGATAAGACAGACCGAGCTGGAAAAGGCCCAATAAAACGATCGACATAATTTGGAGCGGCGTCACGGAATCGATTGTGCCCACGAAGGGCAGCCCGGCCAGAAAAGTGCCGACCTGCCCGATAAACAAAGCGGCCGAGGTCTGGCATTCCGGTCGGTTGTTCAAGACGAAAACAACGGCGAAAGTCAGTCCGGTAAAAACAGCCAGACCGTTGCCAATCTGGTTGCCGGGTGACAAATTGTCGAAAAAGAACAGGAAGATGCCGGCAAACGCGCCGATCATGGCTAAAACTTCGCGCCGCGAAGGACGATAATGATAAAGCAGTATGCCCAGAATGATGATAAAAATCGGCGATGTATATTGCAGCATGATCGCGTTGGCCGC
>CAYRWC010000127.1:0-7762 GCA_964427795.1 uncultured Oscillospiraceae bacterium
TTGCGCCCTTTATAAAGAGCGCCGAAGGCGTGGGCCGCGTCTTCCAGAACCAGCAGATGATGCCGGCGGGCCAATTCCATAATCGGATCCAGGTCTGCCGGGTAGCCGCCGATATGAACCGGGACAATCATTTTCGTCCGGGGCGTGATCTTGCGGGCGACATCTGTCGGATCCATATTCAGGGTCAGTGGGTCGATGTCGGCAAAGACGACTTTGGCGCCGACCGATAGAGGATAGGCCATCGTGGCGATAAACGTAATGGCCGGCACAATGACCTCGTCGCCAGCTTGCAGATTGGCATACTTATAGGCGATTTCGAAACCGGCTGTCGCGTTGGTGACAAAAAGACTGCCGGATGTGCCGAGATATTGATCTGCCGCGGCTTCCAATTGCTCCACCTGCGTGCCGAGCGATAGTTTTCCCGGAGGAGCGGCATGTGCCGACAGCCGGCTGAGCTGAACCTTGATCTCCTGCAAGGCTGCCTGATACTCCGGTCCTTCGCCCTGCATCAAAAATTCTACAATGGCCATGACATCATCCGCGTTGTAATCTTCTCCAACCGCTGGCCAAGGCACGCGGCTTTCGCCTGTATTGTACCGAAAGTCTGAATCCTTCTTGCCCATAATCAAAACCTCCTTTGGTTTTTCGGCGTTATGCGCTTCCTGATCTTTCTCCTGCGATTATGCCATAGGATCATACCAATGGTCAAAAATGACGCGAAAATCCGAAAAATCGTGTGTGTCGGATGTTCGCGTCATATCATCACTTCAATATAAACTGCGCTGCCGTTTTTTAGCCGTTTTTTATCAGGTTTTATGGATCACAAAACAAGCCGGTACGATTATCGGCTCATGCCCGATGATCAGTCAGGCAAAGAACGGCGGATCAAACGATCGTTTTCACCTGGGCATAATCTTTATTCGGTATTTTGGCAATCGCATCGCGGATAGCTTGTTTTAACGTTTCATCCGATTCTGTTTGGATCAGGTGCTGCAGATGGGACCGGACAGTCTGATTGCCGGTGTTGCCCATGCTTTTTATCGCTTCCAGACGGATGTTTTTATCGGAATCGGATAAAAGCGTAATCAATGCGTTGATCGCTTTATCGTCGCCGACCGAGCCTAAAGCCTTGATTGCCTGAAGACGGATTTCCGGTTTATTGTCATTGAGAAGAAGAAGTAATTTGGCACTGTTTTTCTTTTGAACATACTGGGCGATTTTTGTCGATTTGTCAGCAAATAACATAAAGAATCCTCCTCGTCACTCTGGGTGTTCATCCTGTTGGTTCGATAAATGCTGATAAGTAAATCAACTATATTTTATTATATCATGATTTATCGTTGGCAACTCAGTTTGCTTACGGACTTTTTAGCGTTTCCCGGTCATGCACGGGTGTATGGGTGTTTTAGGAATTCTCTAATTCGCGGTCGCTGATCATGGCGTCAATCTGTTTGATTGTACATAAATTGAAGCAATACTGCAGCCCGAATTTGCTGCTGTCGCAAAGAAAGATCCGCTTTTTGCTTTGCTCGAACATCACCCGCCGCAATTGCGTTTCTTCGGCGGAAGCATCTGTGATCCTTCCGTCCGATGATATGCCGCGGCTGGAAAAAAACAGGATATCGGCATTGAATTCCCGCACAACGCGCTCCGCATAACCGCCGACATACGCCGATGAATTGTGCAGAAGCATCCCTCCGGTACAATAAATATTATGGGGCAGGCTGCTGAGTTCCTGAGCTGTTTTCAGCCCGTTGGTGAGAATCGTCAGGTTTTTAAAGGTCGCAAGGTGTTTCACCAGGTGCTGTACCGTCGAGGACGCATCCAGGAACAGCACCTGTCCGTCATGAATATAGGAAACCGCCCGGCGGGCGATCTCCAATTTTGCTTCATGATTCTGCCGTTCCCGAACATACAGCGGCAATTCCTGGGTTATTCCCTCCAACAGCACCGCTCCTCCGTGGATACGTTTAATCAAGCCTTGCTGCTGCAGCTGATTTAAGTCCCGGCGAACGGTAGCCTCGCTGATAAACAGTTCCGTTGAAAGCTCGTGTACGGACGCGGTCTTTTTTCGGTTCAGCAAATCTCGGATTTTTTCAAGACGTTCGATCTCAAACGTGATGCTCATTCCTGTTCATTTAAGATTGAATGTGTTGAATATATTGTCGAATCATCAACATATCCACCGACGGTTGACTGCAATAAGGCCATAATCATAGACTATCATAAAACAATGAACAAAATCGAGCAAGCCTAAAGCAATGGAGAAGAAAATGCTGAAAGCAAAATTGTCGCCCTCAATGATGTGCGTGAATGTATGGGATAACCCCGTTCAAACGTTGCGAATGTTGGAGAAACAGCATGTTGACTTTCTTCACATCGACATCATGGACGGGCGGTTTACCCCGAACCTTACGCTGGGGATCGACTATATCAAGTCGCTGCGGCAAAAAAGCGCCATTCCGCTGGACATTCACCTGATGGTCGAGAATCCGGAAATGATGCTGGACTGGATGGATATTGCCGAAGGCGAATATGTATCCGTGCATGCGGAAAGCACCCGGCACTTGCAAAGGACGTTATCACAAATACGCAGCTGCGGCGCGAAACCGATGGTTGCGCTAAATCCTGCGACGCCGCTCGTTGTTCTGGATGACATATTGAACGATATCGGCGGCGTTCTTATCATGACCGTCAATCCGGGATTCGCCGGACAGAAAATAGTGCCGCAGACGCTGGAAAAAATCAGGCGTCTCCGTAAATGGCTGGATAAGCAAGGATATCCGCAGATCGAAATCGAAGCCGACGGGAACGTCAGTTTTGAAAACGCGGTCCGAATGCGTTCAGCAGGCGTAAACATCTTCGTGGGCGGCACATCCAGCATTTTCAACAAAAACGGCACAGTGGATGAAAATATTGTCAAGCTGCGCGGATTGATATCTTCGGAAGGATGAATGGATATGACTGAAAAGAAATACATGAAAGCACTGCGGCTGCATGCAATCGGCGATCTTCGCACGGATGCGGTTCCGGTTCCGGAGATCTCGGGCGAGGAGCTGCTGCTCCGCGTGAGCGCCTGCGGTATTTGCGGTTCGGACATCCCCAGGGTTTACGAACAGGGGACGAGCAATGGTAAATATCCTCTGACGATAGGTCATGAGTTCAGCGGTACGATCGTCGCGGCGGGTGAAAAGGCCGATCCTGCGCTGCTGGGCGCACGGTGCACCGTCTTCCCCCTGATCCCGTGCCGCCGGTGCAACGCTTGCCTTATGGGAAACTACGCGATGTGCAGTCATTATGATTATCTCGGCTCGCGCCGCGACGGCGGTTTCGCGGAATATGTCAAAATCCCGTCCCGTTGGCACTTGGTGATATCCCGGAACCCGGACATTTCCTTAGACACGCTGTGCATGACCGAGCCCGCGTGCGTCGCACAGCACGCCATTCGAAAGAGCGGCTTGACAGCAGGGCAATCGGTTGTGATTTATGGCGCCGGGCCGATCGGCATTCTGGCGGCCAGATGGGCGTCCGTCTTTGGCGCCGGACATGTGCTGCTGGCGGATGTGGAAGATGGCAAGGTGGCTTTTGCGAAGGAGCTGGGACTGGAGGCGGTCAATGCACTGAAGACGGATCCGGCCGGCCGCATCGCAGCCATGAACGGCGGACGGCCGGCGGACGCAGCTATCGAAGGAACCGGTGCCGGCAGTGCTTTGGAGGGATGTATCCGGTGTGTTAAAGCATCAGGCAGCATTGTCATGCTGGGTAACCCGCACGGCGATACGGTAATCGATCTGCAGGCGCACGGCATGATCCTGCGCAAGGAACTCAGGATCAGCGGCACCTGGAACTCCAATTTTTCACCCTATCCGATCAACGAATGGGAATATACGGTTCGGATGATGGACGAGAAAAAACTGCGCACGGATGATTTAATCACACATCGCAGCAAACTTGACGATTTGCCGGCGTTATTCGAAAAAATTCATCATCACGAAATCACCCTTTGCAAAGCGGTCTATTCCGCCGGGACCGGTGTGGCGGAAACATGAACCGTTATACCGTCGGGGTTGATTTCGGAACGCTGTCGGCACGCGCATCCGTTGTTTCCGCGGAAAATGGGGAAACGGCTGCCGAAGCTGCTTGTCCTTATCGCGCGTATCAGAATAAGCTTTCGTGTGGTATAGACATACCGGCACAGGCCGTGCTGGCTGATCCGCTCGAATACATCGACGCGTTGGTCAATAGCGTGAAGGAATCCGTTCGAAAATCCGGAATTTCTCCCGATCAGATCGTCGGGATCGCGGTGGATGCCACATCCCTGTCTCTCGTTGTCACCGATGCGTCCGGTACGCCGATGTGCATGTACGAACCGTGGAAGAACAATCCCCATGCTTATATAAAGCTTTGGAAAAGCCATAGCGCCCAGACAGAAGCGGAGATCATCCAAAAACGGGCGGAGCAAGAAAAACAACCCTTTCTGGACTGGTGCGGCGGACATGTATCCTGCGAATGGGCATATCCTAAAATGCTGGAAACTTATTTGCACGATCCGCTGTTGTTTGAATCGGCCGCTTATTTCTGGGACCTCTGCGACTGGCTTACGATGGTTCTGTGCGGTCAAGTAACGCGCAACGCCGGATCACTGTGTTTTAAATTTAATCATAACGGCAGCGCGTTGCCCGGCCGGGCGTTCTGCAACCGTGTCAGTCCCGGCTTCGGCGATACCTTGCACGGAAAATTAGAGGGCAGCATCCTGCGCTGGGGGGATCGTGCCGGCACGCTTCTTCCGGCAATGGCTGAAAAAATGGGGCTGCCGGCCGGGATAGCGGTCGGCGGCGGATCGGTTGACGGTCATGTCTCCATGACGGCGCTGGGCTTGAACCGTGACGGGGACGCCATGATTACGTTGGGTACATCCGGTGTCTGCGCCGTAATCAGCAAGACCTGCAATCCCATACGCGGTGTTTGCGGAACGGGCATGCACGGCTTGATTCCCGGCATGTGCGGTTATGATTCCGGGCAGGCCAGCGTCGGCGATACTTTCGCGTGGTTTGTGGACAATCTTGTGCCGCGGCGTTATTTCGCGGCAGCCGGACGATCCGGCATATCGATTCATCAGTACCTTTCCAAACTGGCATTTTTACAGCCGCCGCAGCCTTGCGATCTCGTCGCACTCGATTGGTGGAACGGCAACCGCTGCACGCTCGGAAATTTGAAACTGCGCGGAATGATCAACGGATTTTCACTCGATAACCGCACCGAGGATATATACCGGACGCTGATTGAGTCGACAGCTTTCGGACTGCGGCGTATCGTCGAAAATTATAATAAACAGGATGTTCCCGTCAAACGCATCCGCGCCTGCGGCGGGATCGCAGGCAGCAATCCCGATATGATGCAGTGCTACGCCGATATCCTGGGCATTCCGATCCAGGTGTCCGCACTGCCGAACGCGGCCGCTGCAGGCGCCGCGATCACCGCGGCCGTTGCGGCAGGCTGCTATACGACACTTTCGGAGGCCATGTCTGCATTGGGATCGGCAGTCTTTACACAATATACCCCCCGCCTTGAATATACTCGGGCCTATCTTCCCTTATACCAAAGGTATAAGAAGATGGAGCAGACATTTGGTCGTTCGGGAAAGGACGCGGAGCAATGATTGCTTTGATTGTTATTTTGCCGGGCTGCTAGTACAATGAATTTAACAGAGCCGGCAATGATCAGATAGGGATATCGATCCGGAAGCCAACAGAAATTTTATATCAGGGAGGCATCGGTCATATGGAGGACAGAAAACTGAGGATCATGGCCATCGGGGCGCACCCGGATGACTGTGAGTATTGCTTCGGCGGAACGGCGGCGAAATATATATCGCTGGGTCATGCCGTCTGTTTTGTATCGGCGACAAACGGCAGCGCCGGCCATCAGACCATGAGCCGCGAAAAGCTGGCCGCCGTCCGGGTTGATGAAGCCGCGCAAGCCGGCTCTTTGAGCGGTGTGACATACATCATTCTTGACCATGACGACTGCAATCTTACGGCGGATCTGAAAACGCGTGACGAATTGATCGGGATTATCCGGAAATTCAAACCGGACCTGATTTTTACCCATCGCACAAATGATTATCATACCGATCATCGCCATACCGGCATGCTGGTGCAAGACTCTTCTTATCTGCTCGGTGTTCCGCTGGTTTGTCCGGAGGTGCCCTGCCTGAGGTATATGCCGGCCATTTTCAGTTTCTACGATGAGTTTAAAAAGCCGCTGCCGATTCAGATTGATGTTGTTGTCGAGATCGATGATACGATCATTCAGAAAGTCCGCATGCTGGATTGTCATAAATCTCAATTTTACGACTGGCTGCCCTGGATCGAACATGAGACGGATCAACTGCCGGCGGCTGAGGAGCAACGCTTCTGCTGGCTGGAAAAGAAGATTCAGGACAAAGATGCCGCTGCGGCCAATTTCTGCCGGAGACAGCTGCGCATGAAATACGGCGCCGGCCGCGGCGAAATCATTCGTTTTGCGGAAGCATTTGAGATGAGCGAATATGGCAGAGTGCTGACAGCTGATGAAATATCGGCTTGTTTCCCATTCTGATAAACGGCAGAACCGGATGATGAACCGGTATAAAAGAGCCGGGCAATGACGGCGGGATGAGAAGAATAGGGGAGGATGTATGACCATGGCTGGAGAACGATCAGGTTTCCTGCAAAAGCGTAAAATGGTGCTGCTCCTTGTATTGGCTTTGATTTTTTCAGCGTTTCCGGCCGGCTGTATTCCGGGAACGTTCAAAACGCCGACGACGCCGGCATCGTCGGCCGGGCCGACGAACACGGCCGAGATGACAACAACGGCTGCGGTTACTCCGACCGCCGTGGTAACTCCGACCGCGACGGCTACTTCGACCGCGGCGCCGACAACAACGGCCGCCCAGACGGAAACAACGACGGCGGCCGCGACAACAACCACCGCGGCGACCGGGGTGACGGAAAACCGAATGGGCTATGTCGTCGACACATCGTCCGGCGCACCCGATACGATTGACATTGACTATGTCGAAATGTACTTTGGCGCCGAAGCTATTGCCAAAGCTAAAGAAGATAGCTCGGATATCATAGAAACCGATGAGGATGGAAAAGAATATATTCCCAATGATTATTACATCCGCAACAATAATCCGCGAATCAGGACTTTTGAACTGGCTGCGGCTTGCGTAATCCATATGATACCGGAAATGGGCGGGCCGGACGCGACTCAGGCTTGCGATTTCGATGATCTGCGCGATGCCGTGGCGGACCAAAAACGTCTGATGGAAATCGAGGTCGTCGACGGCCGGGTTAATAAAATGACGGAAGTATACGTTCCTTGACCGGCCGGTCAGACCGGAGCATTTAGAAGCTCATTTATCGTTATCGAAGGATTCGCGATGCCGGTCATAATGGTTTTCATAATAAATCTGTGGCATCGGGCGACGGTTTCCGTTTTGATGATTTTATCCATATACTCGTAGTAAAACCGCAGCGAGCCGGTGTTGTCGCCATCTAAAATGGTGATATAGACGCTGGTTGCCGCCGCACCTGTGCAATACCATTTTGTCTTGATTTTCATGCCGTTGCCGGGATCGATCGGTATGGGCTGGAAGGTGATGGGCATGGAGCAGTATCCTTCGGTCTGCTTCATGTTGTATAGTTTGTGTTCCAGATTAAAGATTTCCATGGTATCAAAATCGGCATGCCGGTAAAGGGTATTTTGTTTTTCA
>CAYRWC010000128.1:0-4735 GCA_964427795.1 uncultured Oscillospiraceae bacterium
AAGGTAGCAGCTGTGCTGGCCTGATCGGAGGAAGAGGATATGGCGAAGTTATCTTTATGTATCGAGCCGGTTCTGACGGAATATGCTTTGGAAGACCGTATCCGGATTGCCGGCGAAACAGGTTTTAAAGCCGTAGAATTCTGGGATCCGGCGGGCCGCGATTTGCCGCGGCTGGCATCGGCCGCTGCGGCAAGCGGCGTCCGGATCGCCGGCTGCACCCTGAATCAGGCCTGGACCTGCAGAATGGACCAGCCCGCAGATCAAGTCGTCGCGAATGTCAAGCGCTCGATAGAGATGGCCGGCGAATTAGGCTGCCCGACGATGATCGGTTTGGCCGGCGATATTACCGGCCGGACGGACACGCAGAAGAATATTCTGATTGAAAACCTGAAGCGTGTAGCCGACTTGTTGGTTCAGGCCGATATGACCCTGGTTCTGGAAGCTCTGAATTCCTATGTCGATCATAAAGGCTATTATCTGGACTCGTCTTTGGTGGCGTTTGAAATTGCCCGATGCGTCGGCTGCCCAAACATCCGCATGCTCTTTGACATTTATCATATGCAGATTATGGAAGGCAATATCCTGAGCCATATCCGCGACAATATCGACTGGATCGGCCATTTCCATACCGCCGGCGTGCCGGGACGGCATGAACCGATGGCCGGTGAAAATAATTATCCCTATATCCTGAGTCAGATTGACGCGCTCGGCTATGACCGCTATGTCGGCCTGGAATATTGGCCGACTTATGATGACCGGCGGTCGATAGCGGATTGTCTGGCGCATATGACCGTTTGACATCTGACAATAAGGAACCGTTAGCCAGCAGTTTGTAAATTGAATATAAATCGGAGGCATAACAAGATGAAGACCATGAAAGCAGGTATTATCGGCACCGGGTATATCGGGGTCAGCCACATCGAAGCGATCCGCCGGATCGGCTTTGCCGAACTGGTTGCGGTGGCCGACGCCAACGGCGCTCTGGCGCGGAAAAAGGCGGATGAATACTGCATTCCGCGTTGTTATGACACGATCGACGAACTGCTGGCCGATCCGGATATCCAGGTCATCCACAACTGCACGCCCAACAATCTGCATGCCCGCATCAATGAACAGGTCATACGCTCCGGCAAGCATTTATTTTCTGAAAAACCGCTGGCCCGCAACAGCGAAGAAACAAAAGGGCTTCTGGCCTGCCTGGCGGAGCATCCGGACATTGTGGCCGCGGTCAATTTCAATTACCGGATGAATCCGCTGGTCCAGGAGATCCGCAGCCGGATCGAAAAGGGCGAGATCGGCAAGGTAACACTGGTTCACGGCAGTTACCTGCAGGATTGGCTTTTGTATGACACGGACTACAACTGGCGGCTGGAACCGGAGATCTGCGGGATCTCGCGCTGTATCGCCGATATCGGGTCGCACTGGATGGATGCGGTGCAGCATGTTACCGGAGCGCGGATCACAGAAGTCTGCGCCGATCTGGTGACGGTGATACCGGTGCGCAAGAAGCCGACGACACAAGTCGAGACCTTCTCGATCAACAAGGCGGTTTCTTACGAAGAAAAACCGATCGTCACGGAAGATTATGGCGCGGTGATGTTCAAGATGGACAACGGGGCGCACGGCGTATTCTGCGCTTCGGAAGTCAGCGCCGGACACGGCTGCGCGCTGAGCTTTGAAATCGACGGCAGCAAAGCGTCGCTGCAGTGGAACCAGCAAACTGCGGATCAGATGTGGATGGGTTTCCGCGATCAGGACAACCTGTGCGTGATGCGCAATCCCAACAACCTTTCGCCTGAAGCCCGGGCTCACTCCTATTTGGCTAAAGGGCACCCGGAGGGCTGGAATGATGCTTTCAAAAACAATATATCCGATTTCTACCGGTATATCCGGGACGGCAAGCGCCTGGGCACAGATCCCTGCACTTTTGCCACCTTCCAGGATGCCGACTATATTATCCGCCTGACCGAAGCTATCGTTGAAAGCCATAAAACCCGCCAATGGATTTCCCTAATTTAAGGAGGTAAGCCTATGTCACAATTCAAATTCTCTGCCGGACCCTGGAATGTCCATGAAGGTGCAGATGCTTTTGGCCCGGCCATCCGCCAGAGCATCGCGCTGGAAGAAAAAATGTTCCGCTACAAACAGATCGGACTTGACGCCATGCAGTTCCACGACGACGACGCCGTGCCGAACATGAATGAGCTCAAAGAAGACCAGATCAGCGCCGCCGCCCGCAAGGTCAGGCAGCAATTGGATCAGGCCGGCTTGGCGGCCGAGTTTGTCGCGCCGCGCCTGTGGATGGATCCTCATACCGCCGACGGCGGCTACACCAGCAACAGCGCTGAAGACCGGGCTTTCGCCCTGTGGCGTTCCTATCGTTCCATCGATATAGCGCGCGAGCTGGGCTGCGATAAAATCGTGCTCTGGCTGGCTCGCGAAGGCACGCTTTGCGCTGAAAGCAAAAGCGCGGTCGAAGGCGTGAAGCGCCTGATCGAAGCGATCAACCAGATGCTGGCTTATGATAAGAATATAAAAATCCTGATCGAACCGAAACCCAATGAACCGATCGATCGCAGCTTTTGCGGCACACTCGGCCATGTTATGGCCGTTTCATCCGCCACGGACGATCCGACCCGCGTCGGCGGACTGCTCGAATCGGCTCACGCCATTCTTGCGGGGCTGGATCCGGCCAACGAAATCTCTTTCGGCCTGGCTTTCGGCAAATTGTGGGGCGTTCACCTCAATGATCAGAACGGCATGAAATATGACCAGGATAAAGCTTTCGGCGTAGAAAATCTCCGCCAGGCTTTCAATCAGATCAAAGTCCTGGTTGAAAACGGTTATGGCAAGCACGGCGAATATATCGGTCTGGACGTCAAAGCCATGCGCACCCAAAAAGATGAAGTATGCTATCGCCATCTGGAAAACAGTCTGGCTATTGTAAAACTTTTGGAAGACAAGGTCGCCAAATATGATTATGCCTTCCAGAAAAAGTGCCAGGAAAATCGTGATTATGAAGCGCTGGAAATGTATGTTATGAAATTGCTGTTGAATTCTTGACAAGCATTCCTTTCATTTTTCGCGCGCAGATCGGTGAAGCCGCTTAATATTGCTTGTTTGAGGAATTTAAGCCAAACTGCCTGCGCTCACAAAAATAGCAAAAAAGTAATACGGTAGATCGAAATCCTTCACGATTATGGCTTAACTGAAGCAGCTGATTAAAAAAAGCTGTATTGTGGAGGATTTTGTCTATTTTTGTTGCAGCTATCTTTATAAAGGCATGAGACCATGCGATATGCAAGTCGCCAATTAATAAAATGCAAAGATTAATGAAAGCAATACGAAATAGAAACGAAATAAAATAATTGACAAAGCATAAGGCGCATGGTATACTGCATCTCGTGATTTGTTTCTTTCAATATGATGCTTCGGTTAATTAAATATGAGTATCGGTTATCGTAGAAGCGAGACAAAGGAAAAGGGGTATCTGTTATGAGCAATAGCTATAATGCTTATGAGAACATGTTGAATTCATTGGATAAGGCTGCTAAACTGCTGAATCTGGAGGAAAAAGACTACATTGCCCTGAAATATCCGGAACGGGAGCTGAAAGTTTCCATTCCGGTGGAAATGGATGACGGCAGCATCAAGGTCTTTGAAGGTTACCGGGTGCAGCACTCGACATCGCGCGGGCCCTGCAAAGGCGGTTTGCGGTATCATCCCAATGTCGATATAGAGGAAGTCAAGGCTCTGGCTGCCTGGATGAGCTTCAAATGCGCGGTCGTCAACATTCCGTACGGCGGCGCCAAAGGCGCCATCAAAGTCGATCCGCTCACCTTGTCCAAAGCTGAACTGAAAAGACTGACCCGCCGTTATACGGCGATGATTCTGCCCCTGATCGGACCGGAAAAGGATATTCCGGCGCCGGATGTCAATACCAATGCCGAAATCATGGGCTGGATCATGGATACTTACAGCATGTTCAAAGGCTACACCGTTCCCGGCGTTGTCACCGGCAAACCGATCGAAATCGGCGGATCGCTCGGCCGCGGCGAAGCAACAGGCCGCGGCGTCATGCTGGTAACCCGGGCGACGCTCCATCGCATGGGCATCCCGGTTCTGGGCACATCGGTCGCCATACAGGGCATGGGCAATGTCGGCGGTACGACCGCCAAATTATTACAGCGGGAAGGCTGCCGCATTGTGGCAGTCAGCGACGTATCGGGTGGCCTTTATAAACGTTCCGGCTTAAACATTACGGAAATCCAGGAGTATATACAGGCTCAAAAAGGCAATCTGCTGATCAACTACAATGCCGACGGCGTGAAACACATTACCAATGAAGGACTGCTGACCCTGGAAACCGATATTCTGATACCGGCTGCCATGGAAAACCAGATCACGCTCGACGTGGCGCCTCAGATCAAGGCTAAGATCATTGTTGAAGCGGCTAACGGACCGACGACCAATGAAGCTGACGAAATCCTCGAAAAACAAGGCATCGTCGTGGTGCCGGATATCCTGGCCAATGCCGGCGGCGTTGTGGTTTCCTATTTCGAATGGATCCAGAACATCCAGTCGCTGACCTGGGATGAGGAAGAAGTCAATCGGACGTTGGAAAAAATCATGATCCGCTCATTTAACGATGTGTGGGAAGACTCCCTGCAAAGCAAAATTACACTGCGTATGAGTGCTTACAAGGTGGCTGTCGGCCGGATCGTTAAAGCGAAAA
>CAYRWC010000128.1:4745-7744 GCA_964427795.1 uncultured Oscillospiraceae bacterium
TGCAATCGCTCGTATCGTGAACGCAAAAAAAATCCGCGGCGTTTTCCCTTGATCTTTTAGCTGTAAATAACAAACGACTGATTTCATCATAATCGACAGCTGTCAGATATTAGACCTTCACGGAACGTGCATATTCCGTGGGGGTCATATCTGTTTTTTGGCGGAAAACGCGGCAAAAATGAGCGCTGCTGTAGAAGCCCAGATGGTCGGCGATTTGGGTGAAATTCAAGGCGTCTTCGCGAATCAGCCGTTTGGCTTCCTCAATTTTCAATCCTTGGATATAATCGGCCGGACTGCAATGGTATTTCAATTTGAAAATTCTTTTTAATAAGGAAATGCTGATGCCGAGTTCATTGCTCATGGTTTCCAGGCGGATGCGCCGGTCCAGATGTGTTTCCATATACAAGCCGATTTCCGCCGCCAGTTTCTGATATTGGTTGGACAGGGTGGTCGGCGTTTGCCGCTGTCGCTTTAAAATGCTGTCCCGACGGCGAAACAAGCTGATCAGCATCTGTTCCAGGCCGGAACGGACAAGCTGCTCTGCGCCGGGCGGCGCCGTTTTACGTTTACACATGCCGTAAACCAAAGCTTGCTGGCTGAGCATCTCAAAGGCGTTCTGCCCTTCTGCGACGACCTGTGACAGCAATTGTTTCTCATGATCGTCGAGAAACAATATTTTATTCTCAAAATACTTCATGCATGAACTGCGGCATTCAAATGAAACGACAATAACATTCGGCGCAATGGTCCCGTCGGCACGTACATCGTGAAACTCGTCCGGCCGATGAAAGGCCAGCTCACCGGCTTTCAGCCGATATCCGCTCGATCCGGCCGTAATAAGCAATTCGCCTTTATCGACATAGATGAACTCCCAAAAATCGTGCTGTTCGCCGGCAAACATAAAATTTTTTGGCAGCTTATAATAGATGATGGTAATGATTTTGGGAATGCTGATAAAATCCTTTAGTTTATTGCGGACAAAACGATCTGCAGCCATCGGTTCACTCTTATGTCCTTCCTGCCCTATATGAGGCGTCAGGTATGCGTTGATCTGATTATACAAAAAAATGGCCGCTTTATGTAAGGAAAAATATACTAACCTTTATATAATGAAGTCATAGAGGATTGATCCGTTTAACCTGATTTTGCAAAATTGATTCAAGACTGTAAATGAAAAAATGAATTCGACCAACAGGAGAAAGGATGTGAACCCCTTGAAAAAATCGGTGAGTATCTGGTCCTTTGCCGGCAAGTCGGCAAACGAGGCGATGGCTTTAGCGAAAAAAGCCGGTTTCGACGGTATTGAACTGGACATAAGCGAAGCCGGTGAATTCACTCTGGATAGCAGCGACCAGGCCTGGTTATCTGCCAAAGACAAGGCTGCCGGACATGGTTTGGCTTTACCAAGCCTGGCTACCGGGATGTTCTGGCAGTATTCGTTAACGGCTGACGATCCCGCCCAAAGAGCAACGGCTTTACGGATAGCCCGGCGCATGCTGGAGGCGGCGAAATTGATCGGCGCCGATACCGTTCTGATTGTGCCCGGCGCCGTCGGTGTCGATTTTGTACCCGGATTTGTAGCAGTTCCTTATGATGTGGCTTACGACCGGGCTCTGGAAGCATTCAATTTGCTTAAAAAAGATGCCGAAAGCTTGCAGGTCCATATCGGGATCGAGAATGTCTGGAACAAATTCTTGCTGTCACCTTTGGAAATGCGCGATTTCATCGATCAATTGAACAGCCCGTATATCGGCGCTTACTTTGACGTCGGCAACACGGTGGCCTGGGGATATCCGCAGCATTGGATTACTATCCTGGGCGAGCGGATCAGAAAAGTGCATTTCAAAGACTACCGCCGCAGTGCCAACGGCCTGGCAGGCTTTGTCGATCTTCTTTCGGGAGATGTCGACTGGCCGGCCGTGATGTCCGCGTTTAAGACAATCGGCTACGACGGTTGGGTCACGTCGGAAATACTGCCGCCGTACGCTCATTATCCGGATCAGATGATTATGAATACGGCTAATGCCATGGATTGCATACTGGGAGGAAAAGAACATGCTTAAAATTGGTTTGATCGGCGCCGGCATGATGGGCGGCGTTCATGCTTCCTGCTATCAGAAATTGGAAGCGCTGGGTGTAAAAGTTACGGCTGTCGCCGATATCACGGCAGATCGGGCTGCCAAATTGGCCGCGCTTTCCGGAGCAGACTTATATAAATCCGGTTTTGACCTGATCGAAAAGGCCGATGTCGACGCCATAGACATTTGTCTGCCGACCTATTTGCATGCCGTCCATGCTTTAGCCGCCATGGACAAAGGCCGCGCTGTTTTTATCGAAAAACCGGTTTGCCTGACCCGGGAGGAAGGGCGTGCTTTACTGGAAAAGCAGCAGCAGACGGGCGTTCAGGTTATGGTCGGACAGTGTCTTAGATTCTGGAGCGAATATGTCTGGCTCAAACAGGCTGCCGATGACGGGCGATATGGCCCGATTCAATCCGGCGTGTTTCAGCGGCTGAGCGCTTTGCCGTCCTGGTCCTGGGAGAATTGGCTTAATCGGGCGGAATGCAGCGGCTCCATGGCGCAAGACATGCATATTCATGATACGGATTTTATTCGTTATCTGATGGGTGAACCGACCGTTATCCATACTGCGGCAACGCGGGATGAGAGCCGGACGATCAATCATATCTTTACCACTTTTCATTATCCGTCCGCCGTTCTTTTCGCGGAAGGTGTCTGGGATTATCCAGCCGCGTTCCCGTTCGGCATGGGCTATCGGATAAAATTCGCCCGGGCTACCGCGGTTTTCGATTCGAATGCGTCGCCGTCGCTTGTGGTTTATCAGGAAGATGGTCAAAAAGTAATTCCGGAACTGACAAAACTGGTTCTCGACAATCAAACCAGCGCCGGTAACCTGTCCAATCAAGGTGGACACTTTAATGAACTGGAGTATTTTGCAACCCGGCTAATTGCCGGTAAATCCATTGATGAAGCGGCTTT
>CAYRWC010000129.1:0-7737 GCA_964427795.1 uncultured Oscillospiraceae bacterium
TCACAGACAGAGCAAGGATCCGCGCTCATCGAGCGGATTTTGCGCGCCGAAGGCCTGATCGGAGCGGCAGAGACGGAACGGGTCCGCCTGCGCCGCTTGTCCGGTCCGGCCGGCGATGTCCTGATTTTATATAATCCGGTCCGCACGGCAGCTTGCCGGTCAATACCGCGCCGCCGCGGCCAATTCATAACCGCCGCTTTTCAAGCCGGCATAACGGAGACCGCGGATGCCTGGACCATCAGTGTGGCGGCCTGTTCGACAGCCTGCCTGATCATCGGCCGGGCGGAGCTCGTTTCCGGCAAACCTCCGGTGAACGAAGCGGATTTATAAGCCCGAAATCCGTTTATAGACTGGCTATTTGAAATAGCGACTATTATAATGAACGATAGACAACGGGCGACAGGTAAAAGCCGGTTTCTTTCCGGCTTGCCGGACTCGCTGATGTTGATGCAATAACGAATTGTTTGAGGAGAAAAGACATCATGAATCAGAAAGAACAGATCAGAATTGGTTTTATTGGCCTGGGCGGCCGCGGGCAGGGCGAATTGGCCATCCTTTTAGATATGCCGGATGTGGCGATCAGCGCGGTTTGCGATCTTTATGAAGACCGCGCCCTGGAAGGCGTCCGGCTGGTCGAGGCTTCAGGCCGGCCCAGACCTTTCTGGACGCAGGATTATCAACAGGTCGTCGGCCGGGAAGATGTCGATTGCATTATCACGCCCTCTTCCTGGACATCTCACAGTCAGATCATGCTGGCGGCCATGATGGCCGGCAAGCCGGTCGGCACCGAAGTCGGCGGCGCTACGTCGATTCAGGATTGCTGGGATCTGGTCCGCGCTTGGGAAACAACCGGCGTCCCCTGCATGATGCTGGAAAATTGCTGCTATGGCCGGGAAGAACTGACTTTGCTGAACATGGTCCATCAGAACCTGTTCGGCGAATTGATCCACTGCCAGGGCGGTTATGAACATGATCTGCGGTCGGAAGTCGCGCAGGGAATAGAAAACCGTCATTATCGTTTCCAGAATTACGCCCATCGCAACGGCGACATCTATCCGACCCATGCTTTGGGGCCGATCGCCAAGATCCTGGATATCAACCGGGGCAACCGTTTTGTCAGCCTGGTTTCTTTTGCCAGCAAAACCCGCGGCATCAAGGAATGGGCTAAAGCGAATCTGGGCGCCGATCATCCGGCGGCCAATACGACATTTACCCAGGGCGATGTCGTGACAACGATCATCAAGTGCTCACGCGGCGAGACGGTTGTCCTGACGCATGACACATCGCTGCCGCGGCCTTATTCGCGCGGCGGCAGGATCCAGGGAACCCACGGCATCTGGATGGAGGACAACGGCTCCATCTACCTTGAAGGACGCAGTCCGCTGGATCAATGGGAATCCTTTAAAGACTACATGGAAGAATATGATCATCCGCTCTGGAAAAAATCGGATATCACCAATTTTCAGGCCGGACACGGCGGCATGGATTATCTGATCCTGCGGGCTTTCCTGGAACCGCTGCAAAACGGCTTGACGGAGCTGCCGATCGACGTATACGACACGGCAACCTGGATGGCGGTTACAGCGCTGTCCGAGGAGTCGATCGCTTTAGGCGGCCAAACGGTCGCTTTCCCCGATTTTACCAACGGCCGGTGGATCAACCGCAAACCAGTCCCTGCTCATCGCTATACACTCGATCGTATTTAACGATTTTTCGAGGAGGCATATTTTATGAGTATTCCGGTAGAGGCTTTATCTCAGCACCCGACGATTCAATTTGCCGCTCAGGAATTAATTCGCTACCGCCGGCTGATGGACAACGGCAGTGAAAATAACAGTTCGGATCCGTTGGCCGGACAGAGCATCCGGATCGGTCTGCTGGCCGACTTGCTGCCCGGCCGTTCCATTTCGGCCAATCCGTTTGATGACGAGATTGTCCTGCGAATCGAACGGGGTGGCGGCATTGTGGCCGGAGCCAATCCGCGCAGCTGTCTGTTGGCCGTCTACCGGTTGCTCAGGGAAGCCGGCTGCCGCTTTTTGCGGCCCGGTCCGGACGGCGAACTGATTCCCAAAATCAATTGGTCCGGACTGACGATTCAAGTCGATGAAAAACCTTCTTATCGCCATCGCGGATTGTGCATTGAAGGCGCCGTCTCTAAAGAAATTTTTCTCGGCATTCTCGACTGGCTGCCGAAAAACGGCATGAATGCTTATTTTATCCAGTTCCGCGAAGCTTTTACTTTCTTCGATCGCTGGTATGATCACAAGCATAATCCTTTTGTTCCTTCGGAAGCGAAAAGCGTTGAAGAAGTGCGGGCCATTATTGCCGAAGGCGCGGCGGCCATAAGCTTGCGCAGCTTGATCTACCACGCCGTCGGCCACGGCTGGACCTGCGAGCCGTTCGGCATTCCCGGCCTGAGCTGGGAGTCCGTGCCGGAGATACCTGCCGGCGCCGCCCGGTATTTTGCCGAATTGAACGGCAAACGCGAGCTTTTCGGCGGCATCCCTTTGAATACGAATTTGTGTTATGGCAATCCGCAGGTCAGCGACATCATTGTCAACAGCATCGTGGATTACGCGGCTGAACACCCGGAAGTGGATGTGATTCATTTCTGGCTGGCCGACGGGGTGAACAATCACTGCGAATGCCCTCTGTGCCGCGATACCCGTCCGGCCGATTTTTATGTAGCCATGCTGAATCAATTGGACGAGCGGCTAACGGCCCATCATTTGCCGCACCGCATTGTCTTTTTGATATATGTGGATCTGCTGTGGGCGCCGGAGCATGAACATCTGAATAATCCCAATCGTTTTATCCTGATGTTTGCGCCGATCACCAGAACCTACAGTCAGCCGTTCACATCCGGCGGCAGGCTGCCCGCGCTGCCGCCTTATAAACGCAATCATCTGACCTTCCCCAAATCGGCCGGCGAAAACATGGCTTTCCTCAAGCCGTGGCAGTCGATGATGGCCGAAGGCCAAAAGAACGGCGACAGCTTTGATTTTGACTACCATCTGATGTGGGACCATTATAAAGATCCGGGATACGAGGCTCTGGCCGCCGTCCTGCACGCCGATCTGGCCAATCTGGCCGGCATGGGGCTGAACGGCTTGATCAGCTGCCAGGTGCAGCGGACCTTTTTCCCCAGCCCGCTATTGATGGCGGTGATGGCGCAGACCCTCTGGAACCGGCAGATCAGTCTGGAAGCCGTCATCCGGGATGTTTATACATCGGCTTTCGGTTCCGACGGCGAAAAAGCCCACGCCTTTCTCAGCCAGGTTTCCGCCTTGTTTCATCCGGCCTGGCTCCGTCTGGAAGAACCGCTGATCAATCCGGAACAAGCCGAACGGCTGAGCCGGATCGCGCCGCTGACAACGTCGTTTGCTCCGATCATTCAGGCTCATCTGGCTGATCCGGATCCCTGCCGCCGCCAATCCTGGCAGCTGCTGTCCTTGTATACGGATTATGTCCTGCTGCTGGCCGATTTTTGTCAGGCCGCGGCTTCAGATCAAATCGAAACGGCCGGCAAACGGTTATCGGCATTGAAAAACTGGGTTTTTGCCCATGAGCCGCAGCTGGCGTATGTTTTCGACAGTGAGATTATGGTTTCAGTCTTTGACGGACTCTATCAGGCGATAGCGAATACACGCCGCACCTGAACTGTCGGACCGGCCGGTACATCATCGGATGGCCCGGCCGGCGCCGGTCCGGATCCTTAATTGCCGCCCTGGCCCCAGAGCAGAAAATTGCTGCCGTTTATTTGTTTGCATTGTTTCAAGACTCTGTCCGCCTGTTCCGACAGACTGAAAATACTGCCAAACATCCGGCTATTATTGATGATGCCGGCGATGGACAAAGACAACAGCGGCACCTGCCGTTCTTCGCCGGCCTGGGTTTTCAGCAGGAAATAGCCTCTGGCCCGGTCGGCCCGGGAATAATAAGCCGATACGGTCCGGTCGAATTCATGGATGATGCGCCGGCAAGCCCCGGCAGGATCGGTTTCATCCAGAATTGCGATAAAATCATCACCGCCGCGATGACCGAGAAAATCGTTCTGCGCAATGTTTTGGCCGATGGTATTCGACAGCTGCTTGATGACGATATCGCCGTTTTCAAATCCATACAGGTCGTTATAGGCTTTAAACCGGTCGATGTCCAGGTATAAGACGCAGAAAGGCCGGTCGGAAGCGATGCATCGTTCCAGACATTGCTCGATGATGATATTGCCCGGCAATTCGGTCAGCGGATTCAGATGCCGGGCATTGGCGACTTCGATTTCCACGGCTTTTTCCAAAAGGTTCTTAATCGTAACCAGGCCGAAATAACGGCCTTCACGGCTGATGGTGATAAAATCGTAAAGATTGTCCTGATCGCGGGACATGGCCAGTTTTGAGACAACGTCTATCGGCGTGCTTTCATCAACATCCAGAAATTCGCGATTCATGATGATCGACAGCGGCTTCTTGGAATAAAGGCTGTATTCATATATCCCGTTCAGCTTTTCCCGCAGCCGGTGTCTGGTGATGACACCGATCGCCCTGCCGTTCTCGGTAATGCAGAAGCCGGGGCAGGCGGAGTTTTTACGCAGCAGTTCCTCAACCTGGGAGACCAGGATATTGGCTTGCAGGCTCATCTGATTTTCGCAGATATCGCCGATCTGAATATTCGATAATTTATAACCGTAAAGATGATTTTTCTTGATGTTGGCGGCTTTGATAATTTGCGTCACCTCGTCTTTGAGGCGGGGCGGGTTACAGGACGGCTTTTGAATAAAAAAGCCCTGGCCGTAATGAACGCCGATTTTAATCAGGGTTTCCAGTTCCCGGCGGGTTTCTATACCCTCGCCGATTATAAAAGTATGGGTCAGATTGGAAAATTCGACCATACTTTTTACCAAAGCCTGTTTCATGGTATCCTTATCGATTCTTTTGATCAGTTTCTGATCCAGCTTGAGGTAATGCGGATGGATGTCGGAGATGAGATTCAAACCGGAATATCCGGCTCCCGCGTCGTCAATCGCCAATTTGTAGTTTTGATTTTTATAATGATCGACGATCTGGATAAAATTGCTGATATTGTCAATCGCGTTGCTTTCGGTTATTTCAAAAACAATGCCGTCCGGATTAGCCGCATAACGCTGCAGGTAGTTTTGCGTGAATGCATCTTTAAACTGCTGATCGTTCATGATGCTGGGATCGACATTGAGAAACAATTTTCCTTGTTTCTGGTGTTTTTGATAGGATTGCAGCGCTTTGTTCCGGCACAGCCAGTCCAATTCCCAAAGCAGGTGATTTTGCTGCGCGATATCAAAAAGGACAAGCGGCATATGCAGCGCCGAATCAACAGGTCCGCGGCTCAGCGCTTCATAACCGAGAACCGATGCGTCGCGCAAAGAAACGATCGGCTGAAAAACCGTCGTGATCAAACCGGCGTCAAGAATTTGCCGCAGCAGCAGCAGGTTGGCATCCTGATCGGACAAAGAATCGGGAAACAGCGGTTTGGTTATGGTGTCCAAGGCAAAACCCCTTTCATGTTCTCTTACATTTTACAAGAGATAGCCCTAAACGCATTCACGGAAAATTAAAATGAAATTACAACTCTCTTTCGTTCCTGTTGCGACTCAGATCGTTGGATTAAGATGATAAAAGCCATGCTCTCTCGTTGTTTCGAAGGAGCATGGCTTTCATGGCGGGGCTGGTTTGAGTGTTTTATTGGGTGGTCAGAGAATCCATTCATATTCACCGGCCGGAAATTCCTGCCCGCGAAATACGCCGGTTACGCCGGCCGGCAGCGAGATCTTGATCTGAATTCGATCGGCGCCGTCCTGAACGACCCGCTGCCAATCAACCGCAATGCGGCCGCGCACCGTATCGCAATAACCGCGGCAGAAATTCAGTTCCGGTAAAAATACCGGCGCTAACAAGACGCGGGCATATCCGGGCTTTTCGGGGTCAGGATTGATACCGGCCAGATTCCTGATCAGCCAGGCCATGAAATGAGAATACATATGATGGTTTTTGGAATTGCCCGGCTGCCAGGTCTCCCACAGCGTCGTCGCATCGCCCTCGATCCAGCGGGTATAAGAAGGATAACCCCGCGCCGTGATGATCCGGTAGGCATATTCCGGCGCGCCTATCAGCGTGAGTGCTTCGTAAAGGTGGCGGAGGCCGACCATGCCGCAGTTGTGATGAAAATCATGTTCTTCGACGGTTAGCTTCAACTGGGCGGCTAACGGCTCCAGATGATCATAGAGCCGGTGGACGATCAACATGGCCACCGCGGTTTGCTCATGCACCGCGCAAGTGCCGTCTGGTTTGATATAGGCAGCTTTAAGCAAGCCGGACAGCCGCGCCTGTTCTCTTTCCCATTCGGCGGCGGCAGCCGGATCTTCTGCTCTGCGGGCAGCCAGAACGGCGATTCTCAGGCATTTGACCGTTAAAACCGAATCGGTGAATTCTACGGGCGTGGGCGGCGAATCCAGAGACTCAAACGGCCCGGCCCAGTCGCTGAGGCCAAAACCGATCAATCCGTTGGCGCCGGCTCGGCTCAGAAGATAGGCCAGATGACGCCGAAAATACGGCAGACTCTCGATCAGCGGCCGGTCGTCGCCGGTCTGCAGATAAATCTGGTAAGGCACTTCAAAGAGAACGCCGCTGGACACGGGTCCGGTGCCCCATTCGTAACCCCAGCCCGGTGTGGGAATAATGCCGGGGATCGCGCCGTCCTCACGCAACGAATCCTGTATATCCACCAGCCATTTTTTGAAAAAGCGGACGGTGTCATAATCGATCATCATCTGTTCTGCCGATGCTTGGGCATCGTTAGCCCAGCCCAGTTTCTCGCGGGTCGGACAATCGGTCGGCACATGCTGCAGGTTGGACAGCGTAGCCATTTGGCCAAGCCGGTATAATTGGTTGAGCACCGGATCGGAACAAGTGAAATCTGCCGTCTGCGGGAAATCCAGATGGATAAAAACGCCGGAAACCATCGCCAGATCAGGATTTTTTACCCCGCTGAGCTCAATATAACGAAAACCGTGATAGGTAAAACGGGGCGACCAGTCCAGCTGACTGCCGTCGCAAATCAAATGATCGGTTTGAAAAGGGCTCTCCGGGTAAAATTCGTCCATCCGGTTAAGCTGTAAAGTCAGATCCGGATTAAGCTGCTCCGCATAACGGATTGTAATCAGATCACCGGCTGCCTGGCAGATCCGCAGGCGGATGAAGCCGGCGATGTTCTGGCCGATATCGAAAATGCAGCGGCCATCCGGGGTTAATTGCATGGATTTGGCCGGATATTCGGCACAGGCGCGCACCGGCTCGCAGGGATATTCGCGGAAAATGCCTCGCGGCGGCGTCGAATCGACAATCGCCGGCTGCCAGGATGATTCGTCGCAGGCCAACGTGTTCCAATCCGGATCCGCCAGCCGGGCGTCATAGGTTTCGCCGGAACGCAGTTGATTGAACAGAATCGGCGATTGGTCTTTAGCCAGCCAGGAATCGTCACTGGATAATACAATCCGGCCGTCCACGGTCAGTTCGAAAATAAATTTCGGATTGTCGCGCCATTCCGCCTGATTGTGATGCCAGGGCGACTGATGTGTCTCATTGTACCAGCTGTTGCCGCAGAACACGGCCGCGACGTTGTCGCCGGATATCAGCAGGTCGGTGACATCATAGACGTTATACCAGAGGGTCCGGCGATAATCGGCGGCCGGCGCCGCCAGCAAATCCCGGC
>CAYRWC010000130.1:0-7728 GCA_964427795.1 uncultured Oscillospiraceae bacterium
TTTCACCAATATTTTACAAGATAACGGCCCGCTTTGTTTCATAGGATTCTTTAATGGCGTTGAGTAATTTTACCGGCATTTCGATTTGTTCGAAGGATGTCGGCGATTTGCCGGTGCGGAGCATTTCCGCGAATTGGGCGAAGCCGTACCGATAACAGCCGGTTATGTCGATTTCTTTGGTCATGGTTCCTTTTTGGCCATAAAGAACAGCACCATAAGGCGTCGTATCCGGCAAAAAATTCAAGGCGACCTGGTACCGGTCATAATTGACCAGAGCCACAACGCCGCCGTTGTTCTCGTTGGCGGTCACGGAGCGGGGCTGATAGCCGAAAATGGCCAAAGCCATTTCAACCAGATGGGCGCCGTAGAAATAAATGCCTCCATACTCGTTGACCAGAGTGGCCGGGAAATTGACAGCCGCCGCCCGCAGACTGCCGATCCGGCTTTCCTGCGTCACAACACTGCGCAGATTGAGAATATCCGGGATATACTTGCAGGTGGAGCCGCCGGTAATCAATGAACCGCGGGCCGCTGCGGCGCTTACCAGCTTTTGTACGTCCTGGTTGGACAGCGTAAAGGGTTTGTCCAGCCAGACCGGGATGCCGGCTTCGATAAAGGGCAGGGCATAAGGCAAATGCAGATCGCCGTGCCGGAAAACAACCATTGCCGCGTCGACTTTATCCAGCAGCTCGTCGGGGCTGCCGGCGATCAGGCCGATTTGGCCATGAGCCGCGACCTCTTCCGTCCGGGCTTTATCCAAACCGAATATCGCCGTGACGCGCATATCGGGATACGCGTACGCGCCGGTTTGTTCATCCGGAATGTTAACGAGCTTGGAAAATATTTCCGCATGGCTGTTGTCGGAACCGATTATGCCAATTCGGAACATCTCATCATCCTCCTGTTTTAATCATTTGTCATTTCGGCAAGCCGGACCAAGCTGTTCGAACCCTTGCCAAAATCAGAATAATCGATTAACGGCCGGCTCTCATTAACTAATTTCCAAATAGATCGCACAATTGTCCATATCACGGTCCGGCCGACCGGAACGGATAGCCGTCAACTGTGATATGATAAAGCAAAGCGGGCAAAGAGGTTTTCACGATGGCTGATGATCGGAACGATAATCTGGCAACCAGGCACTATACGGCCGATATGTTTGTTAAGAGCATTCCTTTCAAAATATACCGGCTGGAAGACGGTCTGGTGCAAACAGGTCTGCACAGTCATGAATACCTGCAGATCTGGTATATTCTCTCCGGACAGTGCATCCATCAGATCGGCAGTCAGGATCATGAACTCGTCGGCGGCGATATCTTCGTCGTGCCGCCTTGCATTCCGCACCGCGTGACGACCGAGGACGGCAAAACCGCGGAGATCATCGGCTGCGAATTCCTCATGAATCTGGTCAACGAAAATTTCAACGACTTGCTGACCCAGAGCTCTCTTTTTGATTTCGCTTACATCAAACCGTTTCTGGCATCCAACCAGACGGTCCAGCCATGCGTTCATCTCAGCGGCGCCAATCGCGAGCTGGTGGAAAATCTGCTGCTGGAAATGCTGGAGGATTATCAGGAAGAACCCGATTATTATCAGCTCAACATCAAAGCCGATGTTCTGAAGCTGCTGACGGTCATCGCCAGGCTATATCAGCCGGATCGGGAAACCGGAGCAGCCGGTTTCTTCCGGAAGTACCGCGAATCGATGTCGGCGGTTCTTGATTATATTAATAAAAATTACACCAAAGAGTTATATTTAAACGATATCTGCCTGATTGCCCTGATGTCTAAAGCTAATTTTTCGTATGTATTCAAGCATGTTACCGGTAAAACGCTGGTCGCCTATATCAATTACCTGCGCATCAGAAAAGCTGAGGAACTGCTGCGGGACAGCGATCTGAACGCTACCGAGATCTGCTTTCAGGTCGGCTTTAACGATACGACTTATTTTGCCAGAGTTTTCCGCAAGGAGACCGGCTTGTCGCCGAAAGAGTACCGCAGAAGGGTGCTTTTTCAGTCTTGATGCATCTGAATCAAGGCCTTGGGCTGTTCTTTGCGCTGAAGCATGGCGAATGCTTCGCGTAGCTCCGTCAGCCGGTAAGGTCGGTCGATCCGGTAGAAATTGCCGGCTTGTAAAAAACCGGTGCGGATATTCGCCAGGACAGCTTCGTGGGCTTCGATCTCCTTATAGCCGTCATTGTAAAACCGAAACGAATGGACGGCGGCAAACGGATTCATCGCCATGTTTTTCCGCCCTTCAATGCCGTAAATCCCGACGACAGCGTCCTGAGCGGCGAAGGGCAGGAATTGGTCAAGCAAACCGGCGCCGCCGATGGCGTCGACCAGGCAATGGAAACCGGATCCGGCCGCCTGCCGCAGCTGTACGGCCATTTCCGGATCACGGTAATCGATATAGACATCGGCGCCGCAGGCTAGCGCCTGCCCGCGCCGGTTGGCGCTGCCTACGGCCGTGATTTTCCCCGCCGCCAGCGCTTTGGCATGGCAGATAAAAGAAAGGCCGTTGCCGCCTGAACCGTTGACCAGAACGTGCATGCCGGACGTCAGTCCCATCCGGGTTATATAAGAATAGGTTTCCCGCCAGGTGATCAGCATGGGCGCGACCGTGTCCGGTATATCGTCCGGTATGCGGCTGGAAAGCGGGCGGGATCCGATGGTATAACGCAGGATATCCGTTTCGGACAAACCATCTTCGCGCATGGCGTCATGATCGAAAACAAGCCCGTATTCGGCATAACCGCCGCCGAAGGAATAAAGGCCCAACTCGGGAATCGGCGGCACGCCGACATTGGTTACCCGGTCGCCCGGATGAAAATTGCGTACTTTGCCACCGCATTCCAGAACCTGGCCGATGCTTTCATGGCCGAGTAAGGTCGGGTAATCGGTATCCAGCACCGTTTGATTGATAATATGCTGATCGGTCGCGGTACAGGTTGCGCCATAAAGAATTTTACACAAGACGGCATAAGGATTAACCTGCGGCATGGGGATTTCTTCAATGGTGCATTCGCCTTTGCGTCGGACAATTGCTGCTTTCATAATGGTGTACCTTCCTTTTAATTTGAATGCGGTTGTTGATATTCAATAAGCCGATGCCGCGATCCGCATCAATGCTGAATAAATGCAATAATTAGATTTTCGCTCAAATATTTGCGAATGTCCAGAATGATGAATTTTTATTTATATGAGGACGGCCAAGATAACAGGCATCATATCGTCAAACGACAGCAAGGACAGATTGAATCTATAGCGGCAGATTATGTATACTTAAATCAATAAGAAAGGCAAGGTGATGATCATGGATAATAAAACATTGAAAATGGCTATTGTCGGAGCAGGCATCTGGGGTGAAAACCACGCCCGGATCTATCAAGCTCATCCCTGCGCGGAGGTTGTTGCCGTCTGTGATCAGAACCTGGCCAAAGCCAGAGCTCTGGCCGACCGGCTCGGCATCCCCGAGGTTTATCAGGATTATCGGGAAATGCTGCGCCGCAGCTCCTGCGATGCCGTCGCCATCGTCACGCCGGACTTTGCTCACGCCGATATTGCCGTTACGGCGGCAAACGCCGGCCGCAGCTTGCTGATCGAAAAACCGCTGGCCACGACGCAGGCCGATGTTTACCGTATTATGGACGCGGTGGAGAAAAACAAGGTTCGGGTCATGGTCGATTTACATAACCGCTGGAGCCCGGCTTTTAATGTTGCCCATCAGGCTGTGGAACGCGGCGAACTGGGCGATGTCTACAGCGCTTATTTCCGCCTGAACGACATCAAGTGGGTTGCCACCGACATGCTGCCCTGGGCGGCTCAATCGTCGATCCTCTGGTTTCTGGGCAGCCATAGTCTCGATACCCTGCGCTGGTTTTTTAAGAGCGAGGTCAAACGGGTTTATGCGGTCAGCCGCGCCGGCGTATTGCAGGCCGAAGGCGTCGACACCGTCGATCTGTACCAAAGTACGCTCGAATTTGCCAACGGCGGCGTCGCCCAGATGGAAAACGGCTGGATTACGCCTAATGCCAATCCTTGCGTCAACGATATCAAATTCAATCTGCTCGGTACCCGCGGCATGATCGCCATCGACGCCAGCAATCATAACCTGATCCAGAAATATACGGATAAAACCGTGGAAGTGCCGGATATTCTGGTCAAACACTCGATTTTTGACGAACCCAAGGGCTTTGCTTATGAGAGCGTCCGCAGCTTTGTCGACCGCATGATCGACGGCCGCGATTTCGCCGTTTCTCTTCAGGACGCCGCCAATACCAGCCTGGCTCTGCTGGCGGTTATGGAATCGGCCCGGACCCGGCAGCCGGTGGAAGTCGCTTATTGACGGCGCCGGAACAGTCCCGGCTTTAAATCAGCGACGTGCTGAAATAACGTTCAACGCGGTCCGGCAGAATAGTGACGACATTCTTGTCCGGACCAAGTTCACGGGCAATCTGCATGGAAGCCCAGACATTGGCGCCGGCTGAAGTCCCGGCCAGGACTCCCTGGGCTCTGGCCAGAATTCTGGCCGTATCGATCGCGTCGTCGTCGGTTACCTCGACGACCCGGTCGATCAGGGCGACATCCAGAACCTCGGGAATAAAACCGTCGCCGATTCCCTGAATCTTATGCAGACCCGGTTCATCGCCGAGCAGCGCGGATACGTTCATCGGCTCAACCGCGATGATTTTAGCCTGCGGATTTTTCTCCTTGATAAAACGGCCGATGCCCTGCAGGGTTCCGCCGCTGCCTAATCCGGATACAAAGGCGTCCACCCGGCCGTCCATTTGTTCCCAGATCTCCGCGGCTGTCGTTTGATAGTGAATCTGCGGATTGTCCTGGTTTTCAAATTGCTGCGGGATATAAATCGCCGGATTCATCGCCTTTTGCCGTTCGACTTCACGAACGGAGCCGCCGATGCTGTCTTCCGCTTTGGTCAGAATCAACTCCGCGCCCAGAGCAAGAATGATTTTCTTGCGTTCTTCGCTCATATTTTCCGGCATGACAATGACAACCCGGTAACCTTTTTGCACGCCGACCAAAGCGATGCCGATGCCGGTGTTCCCGGAGGTCGGTTCCATGATGGTCATGCCCGGCTTCAGGTCGCCGCGCGCTTCAGCCTGCTCAATCATATTTTTAGCAACCCGGTCTTTAATACTGCCGCCCGGATTAAGGTATTCGGCTTTAGCGTAAATGGCCGCCCCGGTCATTTTCCGTAAACTAAGCAAAGGGGTTTGGCCAATTATATCCAGAACACTTTCGGTAATCATCGATCTATCGGCTCCTTATCTGATGATTTGAATAAAATCAGCGGCAGCTTTATTTGAGTTGCTTCTGATTCTTTTCCTATTATACAAGGATTAACGCAAAGATAAAGAACCGGCTGGCGGGAACGGCGTTTTTTGTCCGATTCAACCGATAAGCAGGCGGTCGTCTGTTGTGGCAATAACCATATCGGATCGAATATCGTGCTTATACTGGTCGACAGCCCGCTGCCAAACGAGGCGGAGGCCGGCGTCGTAATGAACGATGACGGCTTCCGAATCGACCCAGATCGAAGAGATAAAGGGCGGTTGAGGCAACGTTCGGATCGATTGACGCAAAACGCCTGTAAATCCGCCGTCTTGCGTAGGGATAATTTGCTGGATCTGGCCGGGACAGACGGCGACGGTTTGCAGATATTGGCCTTTTTCGGAAAGAAGAAGCAGGTCGGTCGTCTCGGTGCCTGTACTGCCCGATTTATATAAGCCGGCAATAATTCTGCCGTCGGTCAGCGCGGCTGCTTTAGACAGCCAGGCCGGCGTCGTTTCCTGCTCGGTATAGGTCCAGGCTGCTGTGCCTTGGCTGCCGATGCAGATCAAAGCGGCGTGCGCCGTTGCGGCCGCGGTGTCACTGGCCGGAACAGTGATATATCCCGTAATCAGAACATTGCCGTTTGCGGGTAGAATTCGTCCCTCCGACAGGCTTTTACCAGCGTCCATCCCGACGGACCAGGTGATGTCTAAAAGGTTGTTAAAAAAGGTGACTTGGTAAACCGGCAAATAGGATGTCTTGGCCGGATCGTCATGCGACCAGAGCAAAGCAAGTCCGTATTCCGGCGCATAGGACGCGTGAACCAGCATCTGGTTTTCCATGGTTTCAGCCGCTGCGGTTACGGACTTGGATTGCCGGCCGTTTTTATCGAAACACAGAACACGGATGACGCTGACGGCCTGCCCTTCAGTCTGATTCCGGATTCCCGTTCCGGCCGCGACGACGGCGCCGTCGGAACGCGCAAACAAGTAATCCAGCGAACCGGCCGGAACCGATTCATCATTGATTTGACAGAGTATCTCTCCCTCGGGAGAAATCCGCCAGAGCTGATCGGTAAACGATCCGTTCGGATCGGAATCATCCATAAGCCGGAGAGAGATAGCGCAGCTGTTGTCGGGGAAAACACACAATGAAACCGGGTATCCGTTAACCGGATATGAATCATATCGGCGATCCCATTGTTTGGATCCGTCCGGCCGATATCGGATGGCCCGGAGATAGAAGATCGTTTTGTCGTTATCGGCCGAAGCCTGGGAAAGCGACAAACAGCCGCCGTCCGGCGCCGGCAATAAAAGCGCCGCCGATTGGACGGACGGCAAGGCGATCTGCCGTGCCGGTATCTGAGCGAGATTGATTGGTTCGATGGTCGCAGGATGCAGATCCACATCCATGGACAGCCAATCCGAAGGAACGGCGGGCGGCGTTGTATCGGGGGGATTGAACGGATCGTAGGATAAAGGACCGAACGGCAGAAAATTCGGGCCGATGATCAGGATAACCGGCAGGACCAACAGCATGATCAGCAGCAGAAGCAGCAGCCAGGTTGTCTTTTTTCTTGCCATCGGATTCACCCCATTTGTCTATGGCTTCATAAATGGCGGTACCAGGACGCCAAATCTTCAACGATCGTTTCAGGATCGGCGTTTTCGGCATGAACGATATAATCGGCATACCGCAGATACAGCGGCCGCCTGATATCCGCCAGATCCTGCAGCGTCTGGCCGGATTCCAGAACGATGCCGCGGGTCTGGATATTCCGGATCCGCCGTTCCAGTTCGGGAACCGGTACATCGAGAAAAACCGGCGCCCCGAAGTGGCGCAGGTGTTCCATGGCCGCAGCGCTCAGGACAGCGCTGCCGCCGGTTGCGACAACTTGCTGCGCGGGCAGCAGAGAAAGCAGTGCGGCTTCTTCGCAGGCCAGAAAATAGGTTAAGCCTGATTCGTTCAGAATCTGCTGCAGCGGCCGGCGTTCTCTGGCCTGAACCACCAGATCGGTATCGGTAAAACCGAGGCACAGTGTTTTCGCCAATAAAACGCCGATTGTGCTTTTGCCGCAGCCAGGCATGCCGATGAGAATCACACTCTTTTTCATCCAACGATATCTCCTTAATCCTGAGAAAAGTTAAGCGATGAAACCTCTATAACGGCATTATATCAAGAATCGGGCGCTTTTACCCGCATCGGCCGGCCTGCGGGAAAAAGTGAACAATGCGGAAAAAAGTGAACAATTATGAAAATAAAATAGCATTCATTGAAATATAAGCATTTCTCCATTAAACTGAAGGTGTTTTGCATCATGAATGATCATTTACAGCGACAAAATATAAATATGAAGGAAGAAATCATGAATAATAAAAAAAGAATACTGAATAACCTGGCAAAAACCTGCGTATTGATTCTGTTGTCATTGACG
>CAYRWC010000131.1:0-7702 GCA_964427795.1 uncultured Oscillospiraceae bacterium
TTAATGCTGTAATCATATCGAAAGCCGCCGGCAAAGATCACCATGCCGCCGATAATCGTCGGATCGGTATCCAGACGGACTTCGAAATCCTTGATGCCGAAATGTTCGGCAAATCGCGCAGCAATATGCCGTCCTTTTTCCGGATCAAGCGCAACCGATGATACGATGCGGATTACCCGGAAAGACGCGTCAGCCATTGCCGTTCACCCCGCTTTGTGCAGTTGTGGCTACTTTGCCCTTATCTTGCTTCATTTCATCATCAAGGAATTGTTCGACCAATTCACGCTGGTGATGCTCGTCCATAACCTGACCGATAACTTTGGAAGCGATGGCAACAGACAGATCGGCAACTTCATCGCGCACATCGTTCAGCATGGTGATGCGCATGCGGCTGATTTCCGTGTCGGCACGAGAAAGGAGGCCGGCGGCGTCCCGTTTGGCATCCGATAATATCGATTCGCTTTGAATTTCCGCCTGACTTCTGGCATTGCTGAGAATCGAAGCGGCTTCGTGGTTCGAATTTTCCAGCCGTTCCGTCGCATCGGCTAATTTAGCTTCAGCCGAAGTCAATTTATCATCTGCTTGTTTTAGTTCATTTTCCACATCATCCCGCCGCTTGCGAAGAATCTTCAAGATCGGCTTGAAAAGAAAATGCTTCAATACAAAATAAGTCACCAGCAGGTTAACAATGGTTAAGATTGCTGTAGACACATAACTGGCTAATGCTTCTGGTTCGAACATATCAATCCCTCACTTCGCTTTGCCATGTCAGAAATCATTGAAAGGCAAATATGAGCAGCAGGCTGACCACCAGAGCATAAATGGCGGTTGCTTCGATAAAAACGATTGCCGTCAGCAATAAAGCTTGAATTTTTCCGGCAATCTCCGGCTGACGGGCTGAAGCTTCGAAAGCTTTGCCGGAAGCGAGGCCGATTCCGATTGCTGCGCATCCTGCCGCGAAAGCGATGGCGATTGCTGCTCCCAGTGCGATAAGTCCTTTGTCCATACGATAATATCCTCCTTAAGAATGTGCGGCCAGTTGAGCTTGTTTGGCATGCTGCGATTCCGTCGCAGCCTCCAGTACTTCCCCAACATAGGTTACTGAAAGATAAGTGAAAATAACGCCCTGCAAAATACCGTCGGCTAAATCAAACCAAAGGCCAACGACACCCGGCAGAATGATCGGCACGATCAGATAAATAAACTCCATTAAAATGAAAGAACCGAAAACGTTGCCAAACAACCGTAAAGACAGGGACATCGGTTTGATGACATAATCCAGTATCTTAAAGGGCAGGAGCATGGCTTTCGGGTAGGTTAACGATGCCCAAAAGCCTTTTAAACCGACAAAACGAATCGATGTAACGATAACGTACAAGATGGTAAATAAAGCCAGGGCAATCGGGAAAGCCGGATTTTTAGCCGGCGGCGGGATTTTAAACATAGATGAAAGGTTCGTCAGCGAGATGAAAATGGCGATCGTTCCGACAAAGGGAACAACCACCTCCGCCTGATCGTAGGTCATATTGGAAGAACGGCAAAGATTCATCAGGAGATTGATCAGGCTTTCCGCAACCAATTGGCGTTTTTTCGTCGGTATCCGCTGCGGTTTTCGTCCAAAGATCCAGCCCAAGGCAAAAATAACCGCCATAACAATCCAGGTAGCCGCTATAGCGTCGCTGATTTGTAAATCATAACCGGCGATATTGACATGAAAGAGTACATTCGGGACGATAGCCTTCCGGATTTCGTCGCCGATATTGCCGATTTTAATTTCCGCAACCATCTTGTCTTTCAAAGCGGCCCAGAACTCACTCATATAATTCATCATAACCATATCGTTCATGATTATTCACTGTCCGGTGAACAGCGTCATCTCACCTGCCCTTACCCATCCGCAAACCGCGGCTATATGACGCCGCCGGTTCTGAACGTTACCCAATATATCGATTTAGTTGTCAAAAACTGAAGCCCGGAAGGACGCTCCTTCCGGGCTTCGTTGGAGTATCAGATTATGATACACCTGATTCGAAAACAAAACAAGATCAGGAAATAAACCGCCGGGCCAAATGCCCGACCGTTTTGCTTATTTTGTTCCAAACAGGCGGTCGCCCGCGTCACCTAAACCCGGTACGATATAAGCATGGTCATTCAGCCGCAGATCTTTGGCTGCGCAAAAGATCGGCACATCCGGATGATCGCGATGCAAACGCTCAATGCCTTCCGGCGCCGCAATCAGGCACATAAATTTTATGTTTTTTATGCCTTTCTGCTTGAGGAAGCCGACCGCGGCGGAAGCCGAACCGCCGGTCGCCAGCATCGGATCCAAAACGACCAGTTCCCGTTCAATGGAATCTTCCGGCAATTTGCAATAGTATTCGACCGGCTCGAGTGTTTTGGGATCACGGTACAGTCCGATATGACCTACCTTGGCCATCGGGAGCAAATTCAACATCCCGTCGACCATTCCAAGCCCGGCTCGCAAAATCGGCACCAAAGCCAGTTTTTTTCCGGCTAATACCTTTGTCTTGGCTATAGCAACCGGCGTTTCGATTTCGACTTCCTGCAAAGGCAGATCCCGGGTCACTTCATAAGCCATCAGCATGGCGACTTCCGAAACCAGTTCGCGAAACTCCTTGGTCGTTGTCCGCTTGTCCCGCATCAACGATATCTTATGCTGGATCAGCGGATGGTCAAAGACAAATACATTTTCCATCATGCAACCTCCCTGTTTCTGTTCGGTATAATCTATTTAAAATTTTCATTTTCGGTCGCAATAATCTCGTTGACGCGAGCCTGGTGACGGCCGCCCGTCTCAAAAGGCTCCGCCAGAAAAGCGTCAACAATGGCAAAGGCCAGGGCGGATCCGACAACCCGGGCGCCCAGGGCAAGCACGTTGGCATTATTATGCTGCCGGGACATCCGCGCCATATACTCATTGGTGCATAATGCTCCGCGGATGCCTTTGAATTTGTTGACCGTCATTGATATCCCCAGACCCGTGCCGCAGACGACGATGCCGAAATCGGCCTTTCCTGCCTGCATGGCGCGAGCCACAGCGGTTCCGAAGGGAACATAGCTGGCGGCATCGACGCCGTTTGGAGCGCCGAAATCTTCACATTCAATGCCCTGTTTGACGAGGTGATCGATGATCAGTCGTTTTAATTGATAACCGGCATGGTCGCTGCCCAATACTATTTTCATGAAGTTATCCTCCATCATCTCTTTGCTTTCGGATTATTGTACCACTAACGGCCCGATGAGGAAAGCGGATAAGGATGATCAATCGGCTCATGGATAAACGCTGTCCGGCCCGACGCATAGTCGTCGACAATCTGACCTCGGCCCAACAAGCGGTATTGATAAGTCAGCAAACCCTCTAGTCCGACAGGGCCGCGGGCGTGAAGCTTGCTGGTGCTGAGGCCGACTTCGGCGCCAAAACCGTAGCGGAAACCGTCGCTGAACCGTGTCGAACAATTCCAGAAGACATTGGAGGCGTCAACCTCAAGCATGAATTGCTGTGCAGCTTCTTCGTTGGCTGTTACAATAGCGTCGGTATGCTTGGATCCATAAGTATTGATATGCGTGATGGCGTCGGCCAGGCTATCGACAATTTTCAATGAAATTTTATAATCCAAATATTCCTGGTGCCATTGGCCGACCGGCTTGCAGCCCAGCAGACTGCAAACCCGATCACAGCCGAACAATTCGACGCCGGCAGCCTGCAGCGAATCGGCCAGAGGCCGCAGCAGGTCCGGTACGAGCGCCGAATGGATGAGAACCGTTTCCGCCGCGTTGCATACGGCGACAGACTGCGTTTTACTGTCCAGGGTTAATCGCAAAGCCATATCCGGGTTTGCGTCTTTGTCCAGATAAATATGACAGACTCCGTCGGCATGGCCCAGGACAGGAATATGCGTGTGTTCCATAATATAGCGGACAAACTCATTGGATCCGCGCGGTATCAGCAAATCGACCTCCCGGTCGCGATCCAGCAGCTGGCTGACATCGTCGCGGGTTTCCAGCAGGCCAAGCCAACCGTCGGGCAAACCTGCCTTAATGCCGGCGCCGGCAATCAATTCCGCCAGGATTCGGTTGGTTTCCATGGCTTCCGAACCGCCTTTCAAAAGAACGGCATTCCCGCTTTTCAGGCATAATCCGGAAATCTGGACCAGAGCGTCCGGCCTCGATTCAAAAATAACGCCGATCACGCCGATCGGACAGCTGACCCGATACAAATCCAAATTCTGATCGAGGCGTGTTGCCAACTGTGTCCGGCCAACCGGATCCGGCATATGCATCAGGCTGACCAGTCCGTCAACGACCTGATGCAATTTATCCTGGCCAAAGCTCAGCCGTTTGCGCAGCGGTACGGCGAGACCGGTTGTTTCGCTTCGTTCAAGATCCATATGGTTTGCGGCAAAAATAGCCTCTTTTTGCGCAAGAAGCGTATCTGCTATCTTTTGCAAAGCTGCGTTCTTGGTTTCCGAATTTATAAAAGCAAGTTTTCTGGAAGCCGATCGGGCTTGTGCGGTTAATTGACTGATGTCCATGTTTTTGACCTCTTTCTCATAACGCCCTACTTTTCCCCAAAAATCTCCGGCCTGTGGATAATGTGGAAAACTCTGTGTATAACTACAGGACAGTGCTTTGCGGATTTTTAAGCCTGCAAAGGCTTGCCATGCCGGGTTATTGTGTTTTGCACTATTTCGGCCGGTAAACCGAACACACTTTTGTCTATTGTTGACAAGCCTGATTTATCAGGGTTTGTCTGCCGTTATAGCCATAAAATCCTAATCAACCTGTTCGCCAGTGGCGGACACAGGGAAAGTTGTCTGGACATCTTCATAGGATTGCGGCGTCCCGATATCAATACATAAACCTTCAAAGAAGTAAACCCGCACCGGTTTCCTCTGATACAGCCAGGCCGGGAAGTTCCCCGGAGCATCCGGCTTGTTGCCGGCGGCCAGGTACCCGCTGATTAAAGGAACCGTATCGCGGCGATAAAAATAGGTTGCGTAAACGGCCAGATTGGTTTTCGGGCACTCCGGTTTTTCCGTTAAATCGGTAACCAGGCCCTGATCATTAACGACCGCTATCGCATATCGATGCAAGTCTTCTTCCGGCGGCATTTTACGGGCCAGAATCATATCCTCGCCGTGCCGGCGAAAATGGCTCCAAGCATCGTATAATTTGTAGGTAAATAAATTATCGCCGGCGATAACCAGCAAATCATCATCGATTTTTAATTGATCGATACAAAACTGCATGTCGCCGATTGCGCCCAGCCGGTCACCCTCGCTGGTCGTGCCGTCGTCAAGCACCCGGATAAACGGATCGGCTTCCGCATCGCTTTTTTGTCGTCCGGCATCCGCAAGCTTTTGATTGCGTTTAGCAGCCCATTCATGGAACTGATCGGCAAACCGGTGATTGCTGACGACGATCAGCTGATCCAAGTCCGGCAGCGTCAGCATCTGATCTACAATATAATCAATAATCGGCCGGCCATGGACCGGAAGAAGCGCTTTAGCCCGGTTGAGTGTCAGCGGATACAGCCGCGTGGCATACCCCGCCGCTAAAATAATCCCTTTCATGAATGCAGTCTCCTTTGACGATAATAATGATATAAAGTGCATTTAATCATGCCGTTATACAATTTTCTACGTTTGTCCGCCTGGCCCCCGGCTAATCGTTCATAAGCTTCATGCGGCGTAATGACCGACAGCCGTATATCCGGTCTGGCCTGGCCTTTTTCCAGAAAAATATGGCTGAAATCGGACAAAAGCTGCTCGGCTTGCTTGGGATCCAGCATCCGCTCACCATACGGCGGATTGCAAACGATCAAATGCCGGGGGAAGCCGGTCAACGCAGGCAGATCCGCCGCTTTGATGCTCAAGACATTAGCCTGGCGAAAAGAAATCCAATCGGCAACACCTGCCCGGCGCGCGTTTTGACGGGCAATTTCCACGGCTTCCGGTGATAAGTCGGAGCCGAAGATAAACGGATGCTCCGGCGCTCGACGCGTCATCAGGGACAACGCTTCGTCCCGGGCCAGCCCAAAAGCCGCGCTGCCGATAAAAGGCCATTGCTCTCCGGCAAAGGGACGATTCATGCCGGGGGCGATCCGGGCGGCCGACAACGCCGCTTCGATCGGGATGGTGCCGGATCCGCACATCGGATCCAGCAGAGCTTCGTCGCTGAACGGCTTAAAACGCGATATGCTCAGCATGGCGGCAGCCAGGGTTTCCTTGATCGGCGCTTCATGCTGCAGCGGCCGGTATCCGCGTTTATGCAGCCCATCGCCTGATGTGTCGACCATCAATGTCGCGATGTCCGCTACGAGCGAGAATTGAACGCGAACCAAGCCGATTCCCATATCTTCAGGCAGCTGGCCGTCGGCGGGCAGATGCCGGGCTTTTAATAAATGGCTGACAATAGCTTTTTTAATCAGGCTTTGACAGGCTGATATACCGAAAAGCTTGGATTTGCGGGAGTAGCCATTAATATGGAAAGCATAGCCGGAGGGAATCCATTCTTCCCAGGGCAGCCGGGACGTCGAGTCAAACAAGGTTTCAAAATCAGCCGCCGGAAATTCTGCCAGCTGCAGCAATACCCGTTCGGCCGTGCCTAAAAAAACATTCAGCCTGGCAACAGCTAACGCGACAGCTGCCGCCGGTTCGCCGGCATCGAGAACAATCTGGCCGTCCGTCACGGCAAACTGGTTCCGGTTATAGCCGAGGCCGATTAATTCATCAGCGGTCAACGCTTCAATGCCGAACAACGTGGTTATAACAATTTTCAAATCATGGCCTCCCTTCTGTTTCTTTGTATCGTCATATTATAACAGCATACGGCTGAGCAGATAAGTAGCCGTCGCCAAAAACCAGCCGCCAAAAATATCCGACAGCCAATGTACATCCAGATAAAGGCGGCCATAAGCAGTCATCAAAGCGATCGCCATCAGATAAACGGCAATCAGGATCAGGACAGGCAAGGGCAGATAGGGCTTTAAAACCGTCGGCACCAATAAGGCAAAGGACAGGCTGGCCGCGCTGTGCCCGCTGGGATATGACCCGGAAGTCATGAAAACGTGCGAGGCGATTTGCGGCGGCCGATCTATGGAGGTCAGCCGTTTGCTGACACTGACCACCGTCGTCTGGACAAACATAACCGAAGTCAAAACCATGGCATGCGACCAATTGTGCAGGACAAATCCGATCAGCAAAGCCAGCAAAAGCAATTGAACAGACAGTGAAAGAACGTCATTGTATTTATGGGTTAAGATCATCAAGGGGCGCAAACCCGGTCTCCGGTTGCGGTTGATCCATTTCCGGACGCGGAAATTCAAGGGATCCAAAAGCGGGTTGACAATCGCCAGGACCAAAAATCCTGTCAAGTTGAGGATAACAAAAACGATCGTCACAATTTTCATAAACTAACAGGTCTCCTTCATCTCCGGATACGGGCGGCAGCCCGCCTTGCGGAAGCGGCGGACAACGGGTAAAGCGGCAAGACCGGTCAACGTTCCCGTAACCAAACCGGTCAGCAGCAAAATCGGCAGATAGGTTACAAGCAGCAGCGGTTCATGAAGCACCAGTCCGGCCATAGCCACCTGCCCGATATTATGCGCCGCCGCGCCGGCCAGACTGATGCCGATAACGGAAAACACCTGATCTTCCCAGTGAGCCAGCAGCCACATCAG
>CAYRWC010000132.1:0-2688 GCA_964427795.1 uncultured Oscillospiraceae bacterium
AGGAAGCCAGATGAATTATTATGGCGAAACCGGCGAAGGCGGAGATTATTATAAAAAAGCAACGGCTCTGGAAGGTCTGACCATGCCTGATTATCAGATGGAATACACTGAAAAGGGCAAATCCGCCGCTGCTGAAGAACCGCTGCTCTGGAATAAGATGGGCTGGAACTGGGAACTTTCCACCAAAGTCCTGATCGGTAATGCCGACTGTATCGCGCAGGAATTTGCTCAATCCTTCAGCAATTCCGGAACTGCCGCCGACGTGCAATTTAATTTGAACGGCCTGAATGATGCTGTGAATAAATATGGCATTCCGGCAGTCAACTTTGTCGCGCCGACAACCGAGCAATCGACACAATGGGCTAATTACAGCGACCTTTGGACCTATATGGATGAGATGATCGGTAAATTCATTACCGGAACCGAACCGGTAGCTAATTGGGATGCCTTTGTGGCAAAATGCGAATCCATGGGAATCAAAGATGCGACTGCAATCAAGCAAGACCAGTATGATGCCTATGTCAAAGTCATGGGTGCACAGAAATAATCGATTTATTTGATAGTGTCGGGAACGGAGCCGATCGGCTCCGTTCCCGATTGCTATTCCTGAATAACGAAAGGAGAACACGGTGTGGCCAGACAGGAAATAGGCACAATGTCCTTGCGAAGAAGATTATATCGGGACCGGTGGGCATTAATCATGCTGCTGCCGACCTTTATTTTATTATTTCTTTTTTGTTATATGCCCATTTACGGCATCTTGATCGCATTCCAGGATTATAAGATCGGCAATGATATTCTGGCTTTTAATGGGTCAACGAAATGGGTTGGACTGGATCAATTCAAACAATTTATCAATTCTATTTTTTTCACCCGCGTTTTTGGCAACACACTGCGATTAAGCGTTGAGAATCTTGTTTTCGGCTTCTGGGTGCCGATTATTTTTGCTTTGCTACTTAATGAAATTACGCATGTTTGGTATAAACGTTTAACTCAAACCTTCGTCTACCTGCCTTATTTTGTTTCGACCGTCATTGTTGTAGCTATGATGATCAGCATAACCGGCACAGAAGGCGCGGTTAACCGGATTCTGGCATTTTTCGGCCAGGAATCAACCAATATGATGAACGATGCAAAGTCATTTGACGGCCTTTATGTCTTCTCCAATATCTGGCAGACTTTTGGCTATAGTTCAATTATATATATAGCTGCAATTTCATCCATCGATCCGACTTTGTATGAAGCGGCTACGGTCGACGGCGCCAATCGCCTGCATAAAATGATTCATATCACTTTGCCGGGCATTATGCCGACGGTTATGATCCTGTTGATTTTGTCTGTCGGCGGCATTTTAGCGGCCAACACAGAGAAAATCCTTCTGATGTATAACTCGCAGACGATGGATGTCGCTGATGTTATCGGAACTTATGTTTATAAAACCGGTCTGCAAAACGCGAAATACAGTTATTCGGCGGCAATTGGACTTTTTGCCAATATCATTAATTTTGTATTGGTGTTTGGCACTAATATGATCAGCCGTCGCACGACTGATTATAGTTTATGGTGAGGAGAATAGATCATGCCTGTCGGTACTAAAAAATTAAAGCATAGAAAAATTCATAATGGGTCATATGCTGTCGAGGCGTTAATCTATATTTTAGTCGGTTTGATCGCTTTAATCACCTTGTTTCCTTTCATTTATATCGTCAGCGCATCGGTCAGCGATCCGATGGAAGTGACAGCCGGCAATGTCTGGTTCCTGCCGATCGGTTTTTCATTGAAGTCGTATGCCCGTGTTTTTACCTCGGCTTCCATAATCAGAGCGTTCTTCAACTCGGTTTTCTTTACGGTGGTCATTACCTTTTTAAATGTTTTAAATTCGATGCTCGCCGGCAACGCGCTCAGCAAGCATAATCTGGTTTTCCGGAAGAGCATCGTGTTGTATATCCTGCTGCCGATGTATTTTTCCGGCGGTTTGATCCCCAGCTTCATCATTATGTGCAAATTGAATCTCTACAATACCTTAGGCGCAATCATTTTACCCAGCATAATCAGCATCTGGAATATTATATTGGCGCGTACGTTTATTACCGGCCTGCCCGGTTCGCTTAAGGAAGCTGCGATTATCGACGGCGCAGGAGAATTGAGACTGTTTACGTCCATTATCATACCGCTTTCGAAACCGATGATCGCCGTTTTAGGCTTATATACGGCTCTGGCCGCGTGGAACTCCTGGTTTAACTACATGATCTATCTGCCCAAAATGGCCGATTGGCATCCGCTGCAGATGTATTTGACGAAAGTCCTGATCTGGGGCAATCTGAATGCCACCCTCCAGTTGGGCGAGAATGTCGACCCCGAATTGATCAAGAACAAATTGCTTATGGCAGCGGTCAGCTCACAGCTTAAATATACCGTAATGGTCGTCGCGTCGGTACCGATTATCGCGGTCTACCCCTTTGTGCAAAAATACTTTATTCAAGGTGCATTACTGGGATCGCTAAAAGAATAATGGTTGATTTAACCTGAAGGGCTGTTTATAATTTGACTATTATAACAAACAGACAGAAGGTATACCATGCTGGATATTAATTACTATCGTGATGAAACGACATTTAAAAAGAATGTACTGCAGATTATCCGAAAGCTGCAGCCGATCACGCGTAGCGATATTGCCGTGAAAACCGG
>CAYRWC010000132.1:2788-7605 GCA_964427795.1 uncultured Oscillospiraceae bacterium
GACGAAAATATTATGCCTATAACGGGCATGAATATCACCGGCCTCAGCGAAAAGATAAAAGCCATTCTCGCCCAATACGGCCAGGAACGTTTTCTGGCGATTTGCATCGGCATCAGCGGCATGGTCGATCATCAGCAGGGAAAAATCATCTTTTGCCCGAATATCGCCGGGTGGAATAACATGATGCTGGCCGATATCCTGCAGGATGAGTTCAAGCTGCCGGTATTTGTCGACACCAGCGCCCGCTGTATGGCCTTGGCCGAACAGTATTACGGCGCAGGGCAGGATGTGCCCAATCAGGTTTTTGTATCTTTGGGCAGCTATGATATCGCCGCCGCGATTATTATCGAATCACAGATGTTCCGCGGCAGCCACGGCTTTGCCGGCGAAATTGGCCATGTCATGAGTTCCGATACCGGAGTCAATTGTACGTGCGGCAATACCGACTGCCTGGAATTGTCGGCAACTCTGAAGATGATCAAAGGGGAAATCTATAATAAAATTATTCATTTTTCCGGATATTCACCGCTGCGGCAGATGATGCCGCAGCATTTTTCCGCGGATGACCTGATGCCGGATATGATCGCTCAGGCGATGGAAGCAGGGGACAAGCAATGTTATCAAGCGATTAACCAGGCTGCAGTCCGGGTGGGAACCGCTCTGGCAAATATGCTTAATGTCTTGAATCCGGATCTGGTCATATTGGGCGGCGGCGTGATCGAAAATTTCCCCGAGATGATGGACACCATCCGGGAAACGGTGCGCAAACGCGCTTTAGTTACCATCCAGCAGAATCTGGAAATTAAAAAAGCCGCACTTGGATGGCGCGGATCGGTAACCGGCAGCGCTTCGTTGGCCATCGCGCGCTTTTTCAATTAATAGGTTGCACGCTGTAATTTCCAAGAAATAAAAGGATAAATTGAATGAACGATAAATCAACGAAGGTTGCAGAATACTCTGCCGATGCCGCCGTTATGATCGTTTTGGGGCAGTCAAACGCCCATGGTCACGGCTTGGCGATGAAAGCGGCAGACCGAATCGAAAAACCGCTGAGCCATGTTTTTGGTTTAAATCGGACGGACAATCAACGCCTCGGCTTGACTGAGGTTGTCTGGAGCGGATATACATCATCATCGATGAATCTTGGCGAAACACAAGATCACACTTATTGCCTGTCGTCGGAACTGGCCCGACTATGGCAAGCTGAAATCGACCGGGGAAATCCGCGCCGATTGCCGGATCTCTATATCATTCAGATTTCAATCGGCGCTCAGGGCGTTGTTCAGGCAAAAGGCGAACAGAATAATATGTGGTATCCCTATCGGCCGGAAAAACTGATTCCCGGGCCGCTGGGCACCGTCGACATTTCGCTGTTCCCTTTTTCTTTGAATATTTTAAAACTGGCCATGAGTCATCTGCGTAAAATCAAGAAAAATCCAGCCATAATCGGGCTGCACTGGAGCGGCGCAAACGACTGCGTTTTACCGATGGATCAGATAAAAGAATTAACCGTCTTGTATCCAGTTTTATTTCAAGGATTCCGTGAGGCTATCGGCCAGGAGTATATCCTTTATCTTGAAAAATTGCTACTCAAAAATCGTCTGAAGGATCTGGGATTGCCGGAAGACGGCATGCATTTTGAAAATGAACTGTATCGGAAAATGGTTCAGTCCGATAATCAAATCAAGATAATCAGCGCCGAAGAATCACCATTCTGGGAAGAAAATACACCGACCAACGGCATCTTTGTCCAAGATCATGTCCATTATACGGCAGATGTACAGAAATGGTTTGCCGGTTGTTATTTTAAAAAGGCTTTACTGTCGTTTTCCCAAACGGATGCGTTATAATGATGTATCATCAGGGAAAGACGGGGATAAGCGATATGAAAATTCAATATCTGGGTACGGCGGCAGCCGAAGGCTGGCCGGCTCTTTTTTGTTCTTGCGATCATTGCAGACGAGCCCGGGAAGCCGGCGGCCGCAATATCCGCACCCGGTCGCAAGCATTGATTAACGATCGGTTGCTGATCGATTTTCCTGCGGATACCTATCTGCATATGCTGGCTCATCAAATGGACCTGTCACGTATCGAGCATTGTTTCATTACACACAATCACAGCGACCATCTGCATGCCGAGGATTTTGAAATGAGGCGTATCGGTTTTGCCGATATTCCCGGCGACAAACCGCTGACGGTATATGGTACCGAGCCCACCGTGCAGGCCATCCAATCTGTTTTAGCATACAACCGGATCGATCAGGAGAAGCGGGTCATCGCCAAATTGATTCGGCCTTTTGTGACATATTTGGCCGGTACCTGCCAGGTTACGCCATTAATAGCCGATCATGAAGCGCGGTGCAATCCGGTCTTCTATATGATTCACGAAACGAATAAAAACCTGCTGTATGCTCATGACACCGGATATTTTCCTGATGAAACCTGGGCATATCTGGAAAAAAACCGCCCTCATTTTGATTTCATATCGCTTGATTGCACAAGCATCATGCTGCCTTGCCGGGAAAACCATATGGATTTGGCGACCAACGCCGAAGTCAGAGCCCGTTTATTGGATATGGGCTGCGCCGATCAGAAGACACAGTTTTATGTCAATCATTTTTCCCACAATGCCGGGATGATTTATGATGAACTGGTGCCTCTGGCCGCCGAATATGGCTTTTCAGTATCATATGACGGTTTGACAGTCACGTTCTGATCAAGTCCATGGCCGTTCAAGTATCCTGGCCGTTTTTCTGTTTTGATTTTCCTCTCTGTTTGACGCATTCATGCAGAAGGTATTCGATCTGTCCGTTGATCGAGCGAAAATCATCATCGGCCCAAGACGCCAGTTCCTGCCATAAAGATGGCGACAGCCGCAGAAGTATTTGTTTTTTAGCAGAATCCTTGTTATCCAACCCGGTTGCCGCCTTTCTTGAGAAATATAAAACCGAACAGGAGCTTCTTCCTGCGAGAAGCTCCTGAACCGCGGCGATTAATAAAGCGATCCGCTGTTGACAACCGGCTGGGCATCTTTATTACCGCAGAGTACAACCAGTAAATTGCTGACCATAGCAGCTTTACGTTCTTCATCCAGCTGGACGATCGCTTTTTCATTTAATTTTGCCAAAGCCATTTCCACCATACCGACTGCTCCTTCGACAATAATCTGGCGGGCGTCGATAATAGCAGTTGCTTGCTGACGCTGGAGCATGGCCGCGGCAATTTCCGGCGCGTATGAAAGATGGGTGATCCGAGCCTCCAGTATTTCCAATCCGGCGATATCAACTTTCGCCTGTATTTCAGTTTTCAGCTTTTCAGCAACTTCCTGACTGCTGCCCCGCAAGGTTTTTTCATTATCATCATTGGATACGTCATACGGATACAGACGGATAACGTTGCGCAGAGCGGCATCCGATTGAATAGACAAGAATTCGATGTAGTTGTCGACGTTAAAGACCGCCTTTGCCGTATTGACAACCTTCCAGATAACAACGATGCCGATAATAATCGGATTGCCAAGAGCATCATTGATTTTTTGTTTGTCATTGTTCAGCGTCATGGTTTTTAGTGAGATTTTTTTGGTAAACGAAGCGGACGAAACGGTTTGCGATGCGCCTTTCGCTTCGCCGGCGGCTTGCTGAGCGGCCAACGCGGCGCTGACCGGCGTGCGCGCGGCAGGATTGACAGCTGTAACAAAAGGATTGACGAAAAAGAAGCCCTCTCCTTTAAGCGTTCCGTAATATTTGCCAAATAATGTTAAAACAAGTGCTTCGTTAGGCTTAAGGACTTTTAATCCTCCGAATAAGATAGGCCCAACAATCAAGAAATACATACTGCTGATGATAATCAAAAGAACGCCCCACACGACAGTCTGGCTGTTTTGCACCCAGATGACGCCGCCGATAAAAACCGGAATCGAAATAATCATAAGCAGCAGGTTAAGCAGCAGCATACCCATGCCGCTTCGGCTATGATGAATAATTTCAACATCGTGTGATGCCGGTTGGATTATTTTGCTTTCTTCAACCATGATATTTTCCTCCTCTGTGTAAGTTCGTGATTCTGAAATGATATTGAAATGATATCATATACATATTATTGCTTGCCGGTCCGATTGTCAAGACCTGAAATTTGTGCTATAAAGTAGGGAACAGCCTGATGCGGCGCAAAGCCGGAAACAGCTGCTTAAAGCTTTTTTCAAGGAGGGTGCGCAAGATGCTGAAACGTGCCGAGGCGATGGTCAGAGAAATAAAGGAAAGTATGCGGGGCGGCGATGGCCAGGTCCAAATTACCCATATTTATAAACCGGGTGAGTTTAAAGGACGAGCAAGGATGTGCGCGAAAATTACCTTGGAACCAGGGTGTTCCATCGGTTTGCACGAACATCTCAACGAGGAAGAAATATACTATATTATTCGCGGTCAAGCGATATTAACCGACAGCACCGAAGTGGGGGAACAGATCCTCAATCCCGGCGACGCGTCAATAACCCTGGGCGGGCAAAGCCATGCGATCCGCAACAACGGTTCGGAGCCTGTCGAGCTTCTTGCCTTGATTCTGATGTATTCCTGAGGACAACAAACCGGTATGTGCGGGCGTTATTACATCGACCAGGAAGAAGATATCGCAGAAATGCGTCGCATTCTGGAAGAAGTTAACCGGAAGTTTTACGGCACGGATGCTTTGGGTGCTGTAAAAACCGGAGATATTGCGCCGACGCACATTGTTCCGGTTCTTCGGCCTGATCAGGCCGAACCGGCCGGCCGCATCGTCGCCGATCTCATGCAGTGGGGATTCCCCCTATATCGGGGAAAAGG
>CAYRWC010000133.1:0-7565 GCA_964427795.1 uncultured Oscillospiraceae bacterium
CCTACGAGGCCCGCCTGCGTTTATACGAACTGGAATCCATGCTGCCGGGGTACTTTATCCGGGTCTCCCGATCGGCCATTGTCAGTACACTGCATGTTTTTTCAATTCGAAAAAGTCTGACCGGCGTCAACTTGATTTCGTTTCGCCAGTCACACAAGGAAGTTTATGGGTCGCGCCTGTACAGCCGGGAGCTGTTCAGAAAAATGAATGAGAGGTTTATGTATGAAAACGGGTAAAATACTTTGGGGCCTGCTGGTCGTCGGCTGCGGTGTGATGCTGCTTTTAGCCGCCTTGGGCTTCGACGTGAAGAATGATATATACCGGATTGTCGGCAGTATCCTGCTTGTTGGCATCGCGGTGACCAGTCTGATCAAATTGCATTTTTTTCTGACAACGATTGCCGTGGCATTGGGCATTTTCTTATGGCGGATCCCGCTGGGCATACCGGATATGAATCTCTGGCTGTTGCTGCTTGCCGCTGCCGTACTGGGGATCGGCGTGTCGATCATTTTTCACAAAAAAGGAACGCATGTAAACACTTGCTTCAAGGAAAGCCATAAGGACCGGATTAACGAAGAGACGTTAACGGATGACGAAATTGTCAATATCGATTCCAGTTTTGACGAACAAACGAAGTATATTCACGCCAACAATCTCAAGAAGGTCAATATTTCCAGCAATTTCGCTTCGATAAAGGTTTATTTCGACCAATGCCAGATCAGCGGCGACGGCTTGACCATCAACATCAGCGGCAATTTCTCCGGGATTGTGCTGACGCTGCCCAGATCCTGGATCGTCGAGAACCATATCAGCACCTTTGCCGCGGCGGTCAATCAAGATGACGACAACAAGATTGTCGAAGGAAGCAAAGTCCTTTTAAAAGGCAGTTTGAATTTTGCCGATGTGAAAATCATCCGCGTATGAAATAAGCTGTTTCAAGGTATTACAGAGCGTGAAACGAATAAGCCGAGACGGCATGATTGTGCCGCTCGGCTTATTTTGTTGATTCAGGCAAATCCAAGTGGATTCTATCCAAAAACAAAAGTTTATGGAATACATTCCAAAAACCATTGCATAAACCAATGTTTTTGGATAGAATAGACATAAAGGATGATGGATATGAATAAATGGATTTTACGAAAAGAATATCTGCAAATATTAAAAGATTTTAGGGATAAAGATATTATTAAAATTGTAACTGGAATTAGAAGATGTGGAAAATCAACTTTAATGGAAATGTTTCAAGAATACTTATGTGAAAATGGCATTGATAAAAATCATATTATATCGGTTAATTTTGAAGACTATAATTATGTGGATTTGCTGGAACCAAAGATCCTACATACATATATTCAAGATAAAATGATCGATAATAAGATGTATTATGTGTTCTTCGATGAAATACAAAATGTGAAAGATTTTCCGAGAGTTGTGGATAGTTTAAACCTGAAAAAAAACATAGATTTGTATCTAACAGGTTCTAATGCTTATATGTTGTCATCAGAAATTGCTACATTATTATCAGGTCGATACATTGAAATAAAGATGCTGCCGTTATCTTTTAAAGAATATGTTGAATTTACCGGTGATAGAAAAGAATTGGGTAAGAAATACTTGAATTATTTAAAATACAGTTCTTTTCCGTATGCAATAATGCTCGATGAAAACGAGGAAAGAATATCAGAGTACCTACAAGGAATTTATAGTACGGTTGTGTTGAAAGATATTATATCAAGGAATAAAATATCCGATGTTATGATGCTGGATAGCGTCATACGTTTTATATTTAGTAACATTGGTAACTTAATGTCAACAAAAAAAATAAGCGATACAATGACTTCAGATGGAAGAAAAATTGATGTGAAAACAATAGAAAAATACATTTCAGCATTAATGGGAAGTTTTATCGTATACCAGACTAAACGCTATGACATCAAAGGTAGAAACTACTTAAAAACGTTGGATAAATACTATGTTGTCGATATAGGTTTAAGATATATGATATTGGGCACAAAAAATGCGGGTGTTGGTCATATCTTGGAAAATGTAATCTATTTGGAGCTGATACGTCGAGGGTATAAGGTCTACGTAGGAAAAGTGGAGAATGAAGAAGTGGATTTCGTTGCTATAAACAGCAAAGGAACGATCTACTATCAAGTGTCTGCATCGGTACGTGATGATGCGACTCTGGCCAGGGAATTAAAACCGTTGCAAAAAATAGCAGACCATTATCCCAAGTATATTCTGACCTTGGATGAGGATCCGGAAGCTGATTATAGTGGAATTAAAAAGATAAATGCCCTTGATTTTTTGTTGAGTGATTAAATCATTTTACCGCGCGTTTTTTGAAGCCCATTGAGCCAGCTGCAGCAGGCGGGGCTGAACATAAGGGAAAAATGCCTGATAAGCCTCGCAATATCGGTTGAGCGACAGCTTGCCGCCGGTCATCGGCTCCCGGTCGCGGCGGCAGCCGCCACGGCAAAGGGGACGCCAGGCGCAGGAAAGGCAGCGTTCGTCGACCTGGCGGGATACGTCGATGAATCCGAGCTGATCACGTTTTTGCTCGATCTCGGCAAAACTATCCGTAACCAGATTACCTAAGAGGCAAGAGTCGAGAACGTAAAAATCGCAGGGATAGACGCCGCCGTCGGCCTCGACGACCAGCTGGCGGGTGCACTGGCCCAGGAGACCGCAGCTTTCCGGCGGAAAGCCGGCCGCCAGGCCGACCAGGTTTTCAAAATAGCGGATATAAACATAACGGTTGTTGATCAAATCGTTATACCAAAGGTCAAACAAATTTTTGAGAAAACTTGCATATAAGGCCGGCGTCAACGCGTAATCCGGCGCTGCGGCCGGATCGGCCGGCATATCCGGCTGATTCTCAAAAGGATCGATGCAAGGGATATACTGCTGGTAAGTCAGGCTGTTCTTTTTGTAAAAAGCGTAAATCTTTTGAATATTGCGGGCCGTCTGGGCTGTGACAACAGTCAGGATATTGACGTCGGCCCGATATTGACGGAGCAGCTGAACGGCATGCATCACCCGGTTGAACGTTCCCTTACGGCAGGCATCGAGACGATTTATATCATGCAGATCCTTGCCGCCGTCCAATGAAACGCCGACGAGAAAATGATTTTCCGCAAGAAAGCCCGCCCATTCCCGATCGATAGCCAGGCCGTTTGTTTGGATGGCGTTGGCGACCGACAGTCCGGACCGTCCGTATTTGGCCTGGAAACTCAGCAGAGCCCGGTAAAAATCAAGCCCGGCCAACGTCGGTTCGCCGCCCTGGAACGCAAAGGTACAGGATCCATCAGCTTGAGCCATGGCTTTTTGGACCAGGCATTCCAGGGTTTCCAAAGACATCCTGCCAAAAGACGCATGAGTGCGGTTGGCTTGGACATCCGTATAAAAACAATACCGGCAGCGCATATTACAGGCGCTGGATACCGGTTTGATCAGCAAGACAAGGGGCGGCATGAAAACCTCCTGGGCGTTATCCGAGCCGATCCGTTATTTTATCGGCCGATGTTGATAAACCCCGTTCATTTTACGCCGCTCGCCCGGAAATATCCAGATTTAAGCCTCGTTCGACAGCATTGAATCGGAGCGGATCAAGAAACCAGTCTGACCAGTTCATGATAGATGATTTCGTGACCGTCATTGTTGGGATGCGGATCGAAATTACCGGCTGTTATATTAAAGTTAACCGGATTGACGGTGCTGCTGCGAAACAAGGTGAAAATGTCGGCAACCTTATACCCATAAATCGACGCCGGGATTTTGATCGTTCGGTTGATGCTTTGAATCAGCGGATCCAGCAGAACAGCGAACCCAGCGGGAACGCAGCGGACAGGTATAAAGCGGTCATAGTGGCCTGCCAACGTTCAGGATCGGTGGTAATAGCTTTCTGCAGGTTGGCGAGGAACGCTTCTTCATCCGGATTCAGCCCGTAAGCCGATGCAACCGCCTCGCGGAAGTCTTTGCCTTGGCAGGTGATCATCTGATATGATGGGTATAGTTGATTGCAGGAGATGGTTAAATGGATATACGGTCTTTATCCGATTGTGATCATGAATCTTGCCAGGCGGCAGCCCGGCTGCTGATCGAGAATTTTCCGAACAGCTGGCCGACGATGGCCGAAGCGGCAGAAGAAGTGGCGGAATGTCTCGAGCCCGGGAAAATAGCGCTTGTTGCCGTATGCCAGGATGAAGTCGTCGCCTTTGCCGGCGCAATGCCGCAATATGGGCTGACCGGCTGGGAGCTGCATCCACTGGTCGTAGCCGGGCGGCAGCAGAGGCGGGGTATCGGCTCGCTTTTGCTGCAGACTGTCGAAAAGACGGTTGCCGCCCGCGGCGGCCTGACTTTATATGCTGGATCGGATGACGAACAGGGACAGACCAGTTTGGCGAATTGTGACTTATATGACCGTCTTTGGGAGCGTATCCGCGATATAAAGAATCTTCACGATCATCCCTATGAATTCTATATGAAAAACGGCTATCAGATCGTCGGCGTTATTCCCGATGCCAATGGCTTCGGGAAGCCGGACATCTGGCTGGCGAAGCGTGTCGTATGAATATTTATATCGGCACCGCAACCCGTTTGGGCGGTTTGGGCATTGTATCCTGTTCGTTGGATACAGACCGGCTGCGGCTGATCGATACGGCCATGCTGCCCAATCCGACCTATCTGATTTTGTCGGGTAATCAGAAAACGCTTTATGCAGTGAGCAGTGATTCGCTCCGGGGCGAAGACGGAGGATCTGTGGCGGCTTACCGGATCAAAGACGGCAAACCGGTTTTGCAGTCGCGGCAGAATACAGGATCAGCTGGTCCGTGCTTCCTTTGTTTAAGCGGCGACGAACGATTTTTGTATGTTGCCAATTACCATGGCGGCAGCTTGTCGGTCTTTCCAGTCCATGAAGATCGGATCGGCGAACGGATTCAATTGATCCGTCATCAAGGACACGGACCGAACCCGGACAGACAGCAAAGCCCGCATGTGCATCAAGTATCGTTTATTCCGGGAACGCATCTGCTTTGCGTAGTCGATCTCGGCATCGACGCGATCATGGTTTATGAACAAGATCCGGACGCCGGCTTGCTGAAATTGGCCGGCCGGCTGGATTGCCGGCCCGGATCCGGCCCGCGCCACATTGCTTACGGAACGGAGGACAAGGCTTATTTAGCCAATGAACTGGGCAATTCCGTCTGTGTCCTCCAACGAACGAATCAGTCTTTTCTTTGCCTGCAGACTTTATCCACACTGCCGGACAACTGGCAGGGCGACAATACGTGCGCGGCGATCCGGACCGACGGACAACGGGTTTATGTCAGCAATCGCGGCCATGACAGTCTGGCTGTTTATCAGATTCTGGGAAATGGGCTTCTGGCGCGAATCGGCGTTTATAAAACCGGCGGCGGCGTTCCCCGCGATTTTGTCCTGCTTGGTTCCGGACGGATTCTGGCTGCCCATCAGGACGGCGATGTTACGCTTCTGACCTGGGATCCTGAACGCGGCTTAACGCGGCTTGCCGAACCGCTGCGGGTCGCCGGAGCGGTTTGCGTATGCCCCGATTTCGGCTCATCATGCAAAACGGGGGAGTGCGCCGGCGATTAAGCGAGCGCACTCCCCCATAAGGAAAGGGGACTATTAAAATAAAACAGGTTAGGGATTATTGCATGGTGGCCCACCATTCGTTGGCTTCTTTTTCCAGAGTCGTGAAACCGGCTGCTTTATATTCGGAAACGAATTGATCAAAGTAGTCGACCGGCTTGGCTCCGGTGATGATCGCGATGAAGGCTTCGTCTTCCATCTTGTCCAGCTCGGTCTGGTAGGTGCCGGCAGAAGGTAGGGATATGAGCAGATCGCTCTTGATCAGGCCTTGATCGTATTTATTCTGAGCTGCCCAATCGAAGATGTATTTGCTTTGAATCTTATCGATGCTGGTCAGCAGGAACGGTTCAAGAACAGTATGGCCGCCGATGCCCGGCAGGGTTTCGTCCGGTTTATTGTTCTTTTCCTTCCAGGTGGCGAAATCGGAAACCGGTACGCCGTCCGCGTTGTAATGCCACATCTCGTCCTTGATGCCCAGGCGGGCTTCAAACCAATGCTCGGGATCCTCGGTCCAATATTCATACATGGTCATGATTTTGGCCATTTTATCCGGCTCTTGTTCCAATTGTTTGCCGAAACCGACCGAATGGGAATGAGGCAGCGCCCAGCCGACAGTTCCGCTTTTGCCGTCAGGTCCGGTGACCGGCATACCGTTGACAATCTTCTTTTCGGCACCGGGATTGTTTTTCTGCAATTCGGTGTAGTTGGCTCCGGCCAGAACAGACGCTTTGCCGGTGGATTCGTTGATCGGACCTAAATCCGGGATCCAATGGTAATAGGCGCCGTGTCCGGAATAACCGATGCGGCCTTCGGCAAAGGCGTTGGAAATAGCCCAGTAGCCGCCCTTGTTTTCACCGGTGATAAATTCAGGATCGATAACGCCGTCTTTGTACCATTGGGCCAAAACGGTAAGGGCTTCTTTCATTTCCGGCTGGATCGACGAATAAACCAGTTTGCCGTTGACGGCGTTCCATTGCTTGCGTTCCAGGCCGAAAGCACCGTAAACGAGGTTCAGGCCGGTGGTGGAAAGTCCGAAGGTGTCGTTCTTGCCGTTGCCGTCCGGATCGTCGTTGGTAAATTTGTACATCAGCGTTTTGAATTCATCCAGCGTAGACGGAGCGGCGGTAACGCCGACTTTTTCCATCCAGTCGCCGCGGTAGACGATCGGTTCATGGAAGAGGTTGTTGGAATAAGATCCGATCGGAATGGTGTACTGCGTGCCGTTTTTCTGACCGAGCAGCAGGACTTTGTCGTAATCCTTAACCAAAGCGTTGATCGTCTGGGGCATGTAAGTGTCCATCATGCCGTCGGGGATTTTCGCCAGCAGCTGCTGTTCAACATAATTGGAGAAATTGGCTGCCGAATTGACATACAGGAGATCCGGAATGTCGCCGCCGGCGAACTTCGTGCCGAGGACATCGTTCCAGGAATTCGGGTCGATGTTCCATAATTGAATATCGACGTTGAAAAGCTCGTTCCATTTTTTAATCAGGATAGGATCGTTGCTGAGCGGGCTGTTTTGCGGCCCGATCCAGGTGATGGTATAGGTTTTGTCTTTCGGCGCGTTCGGGTCGGCTGTTGTGGTCGTCGCGGGCGCCGTTGACGTTCCGCCGGACGATGATGGCGCCGATGTGCCCGAAACAGACGGCTTGGCGGGATTGCAAGCGGCCATGACGCCGATGAGCATCATAATGGCCAGCATGCAGGCAATCGCTTTGATGGGTTGCTTTCTCATAGTTTTCCTCCTAATACAATATAGTTGAAACGCCGAAGCGTTTCAAATCAAGCATCATCCCTTCAGGGACCCGACCATGACACCTTTGACGAAGTATTTCTGGACAAAGGGATAGACCATGATGATCGGCAGCGTGGCGACAACGGTCGTCGCCGCCTTGAGGGCTTCCGGCGTATAGGACCCGGTATCGAGCGAGCCGGTAAAACTCATGTAT
>CAYRWC010000134.1:0-7561 GCA_964427795.1 uncultured Oscillospiraceae bacterium
CAGCTGCCGGCGATTTTCTGATCGACAGCTTGAAAGCTCTGGGTTATCAACCGGCGATTACAACCTTCAGTTTTCAGGATGCGTCGGGACAAATTCTGACGTCGCGCAATATAGCCGTTACCATACAAGGCAAAGGCTTTACCGTTACCGATAAAGATGGAAAAACCGAAAAAGCCGACCATCAGGTCATCATCGGAGCCCATTATGACACGAAAATATCGGCGGCTGAAGCTGCCGCGGCGCAGGAGACCGCCGGAACGGCGGCGGCAGGCGAAACGGCGGCATCCGAACCGACTTTAGCCGATTGCGACGGAATCCATGATAACGCGTCCGGCGTCGGTGCGCTGATGACTTTAGCCAAACAGCTGCGTAGCGAGTCTTTAGGCTATGATGTTGTGCTGGTGGCTTTCGGCGCCGGCGAAGCGGCTCAGGCCGGATCGGCCGATTTTGCCGCGCAGATGAGCGCGGCGGACCTGGCCCGCACCGATGCCATGTATTGTCTGGATTCGATTTACGCCGGCGACAAGGTTTATGCCCATGCCGGGCGGAATTCATTAAAAGCCGGCTATCAGAAAGATTACGAAAAGCGGCGTAAGCTCTATGAGGTGACCGACGTTTTCTACGATAATGAATTATATACGAAAAATAATTATATGCTTTACACCAACCAGTCGTCGATCGACGTAACGGCCGAAGGCATTGAAGGTTCAGTCCTGTATCGCGAATGGACGCTGACGGCGTCGGATTATCTGCCGTTCGACACAAAAGGAATACCGATTGTTTTCTTCGAATCATATGATTATGATGAGAAAACCCTGGAAGAGATGAAGGAAAGCAACAATCCGGCTTTTGCCGCAACCGGCGGAGCCATCCGGCATACCTGTTTTGATTCGACCCGCTATCTGGCGCAGATCCTGACGCAATCCCGCTCAACGTCGCCGACCGACGGCGCGGCGGTCAAGATCGATCAACTGACCAAACGAATCAACAATACGGCTTTCATCATTCTGGAAGCCGTACGCAAGGGCATGACCGGCGCGGCGGTCAATTGACCTGCGGCATGACGAAATAATAGCAGAGGCAATCCTGGTTCTGCCACCGGAAATTGACCGACTGGAACTGCCCGGGACGCAGGGGAGAATAGGGCGTTCCGTGTTCCTGGCATGGGCTTTCGGGTATTTCCGGGACGCCTTCCGGCACCCGGTCGCCGAACCAGCCGAGCAGGAGACTGCCGTTCATGGTAACGCAGGCGTTCAAGCATGACGCCGGGATCAGGACATCGACCCGGAACCGGGCCGGCTCGTGAAGCGTAAAACGGATTTCCAGTTTTTTCAGACCGGTCTGCAGATTGCTCCATTGCCGATCCATGACAATATCCTGCCCGTCGAGCGTAAACGATTCGCTTTGGGTTTCCGATCCGGTTTCCGCGTTGTTCTCCAGCGCTTCGTGGGCATCCAGGCAAATTCCGCTGAAGCGGTCGCCCTGAATCAGGGATGAGGCGTTTATCGATGAGTCGTGCATGGCGGCACCGTCCTTGTTTTCGTGATTTGCACCATCATTCTATGATATAATAAGAAAAATGTACAATGGTTTAAATCGATAAGCCGGTTGGATTTCATGAAACAAGGAGGCAGAACAAGATGATACTTGATTGCGTTGTCCATGTCATGACCAGCAAAGCGTCACCCGGATCTTGGATCACTACAGTAATCATCCTTGTTGTTATCCTGGCCGTTTTATTCCGGAATGTGCGGATTGTGCCGCAGGCTACGGCGTTTATCGTCGAACGGCTGGGCGCGTATCAGGCGACCTGGGGCGTTGGCATTCATATTAAAATACCGTTTATCGATCGTGTGAGCAAAGTCATATTGTTGAAAGAAAAAGTCGTCGATTTCCAGCCGCAGGCGGTTATAACCAAAGACAACGTAACCATGCAGATCGATACGGTTCTGTTTTATCAGATTACGGAACCGAAACTTTACGCCTACGGTATCGAAAATCCGATTATCGCCATCGAAAATCTCTCGGCAACGACTTTACGCAATATCATCGGCGATCTGGAGCTGGACGAAACCTTGACGTCCCGCGACCTGATCAATACGAAAATGCGCCAGATTCTGGACGAAGCGACGATTCCCTGGGGCATCAAGGTCAACCGGGTTGAATTGAAGAACATCATCCCGCCCAAGGAGATCCAGAACGCCATGGAACGCCAGATGAAGGCGGAACGGGAGAAAAGAGAAAGTATCCTGCGCGCCGAAGGCGAGAAGGAAGCGGCCGTCCGGGTTGCCGAGGGTGAAAAAATCGCCGCCATTCTGCGCGCCGAAGCTCGGAAAGAGGCGGCCATCCGCGAGGCGGAAGGCCAGGCCGACGCCATTCTGAAAGTTCAGGAAGCGACGGCGCGCGGCTTGACCATGTTGAAGCAGGTAAAAGCCGATCAGGCCCTGATCGCCTTGAAAAGTCTGGAAACGCTGGCTCATGTCGCCGACGGCCAGGCAACTAAGATCATTATCCCTTCGGAAATCCAAAATCTGGCCGGATTGGCCATGTCGTTGAAGGAAATAGCCGAAGAGCCGGCCGACAGCCGGAAAGCGAAGCCCAATTGACCGCATGGCCTGAGAAAAGCGCCGCCGCGGCTTATGTTCATATCCCTTTCTGTATCAAAAAGTGTTGTTACTGTGATTTTATTTCATATCCCGGCTGTTCGGAAGCAGAGCAAACGGCCTATGTTGCGGCGCTGCTGCGGGAGATCCGCCGGGTTGCCGCCGGCCTGCGCAGACGGGAAAGCGACTGGCAAATCGTTCCTCTGCAGTCGGTCTTTCTGGGCGGCGGTACCCCGTCGATTCTGCCTGCCGGGCAAATTTCATCGATTCTATCTTGCCTGGCTGAAGAATTCGGCCTGGATCCGGCGGGCGAATTTACGCTGGAAGCAAATCCGGGAACCGTGTCGATGGAGAACCTTCAGGCGTACCGGGCGGCCGGCTTCAATCGGATCAGCCTGGGGCTTCAGGCCGCCCAACCCGGATTATTGCAAAGACTGGGCCGGATTCATACGACCGAGGATTTTTGTCAAAGTGTGCTATGGGCTGCCGCCGCGGGTTTCCGGTCGATTAATGCCGATATCATGTTCGGTCTGCCCGGGCAAACGACGGCCGATATTGAACAGACGCTGGATCTGGTGCTTTCTTTGCCGGTCGATCATCTGTCTTTCTATGCCTTAACGCTGGAGGAGGGCACACCGTTATATGATGTATGCCGCCGGCAGCCGGACCTGCTGCCGGACGATGAAACGGAGCGGAGCCAATACCACAGGATTTGCCGATATTTGGCCGAAAAGGGTTTCGAACACTACGAAATCAGCAACAGCGCCCGGCCGGGCTGCCGGTGCCGCCATAATCTGACTTACTGGCGCGGCGAGCCATATTATGGATTCGGCGCCGGCGCCCATAGCTTTCTGCAAGGCGTGCGCCGGGCCAATACCGGCGATCTGGCGGATTATCGGAACGCTTTCCCTGAATCCGGCGCGGTGGTACCGGAAACGGGCGGGGAAGCGAATCTCTGGCCGGCCGCGCAGACATTGGAGATCATCGACCGCGGCGAGGCGATGAAAGAAATGATGTTATTAGGCCTTCGGCTGATCGACGGCGTCGGCTTCAGCGATTTTCAGAACCGCTTTGGTCAGGACATGCGGGATTATTTTGATCTGCCGATTAAAAAGCTGATTCGGCGCGGATTGCTGCTGCAAGATGAGCAAGGCATACGGCTGAGCGTTTTGGGGCTGGATTTAGCCAATCAGGTTTTCCAGGAATTTGTCTGATTGCCTTTTTCGTTAACGAAAGCTTCACAACCCTGTCATGATTTACCAAAGGGATTGATTGACAGAGCGGGTTCATGGTGGTAAATTAGTTTTAGCACTCTGGACTAAGGAGTGCTAAAGATTACGAATCACATGAGAGAGGAGTTTGCAGACCGGAATGCTTGATGATCGGAAAAAGAATATTCTTAAAGCTGTTGTCGATGATTATATAGCGACCGCCGAGCCGGTCGGCTCAAAAGCGCTGGTCAGCAAATTCCATTTCCCGGTCAGTTCGGCAACCGTCCGCAATGAAATGGCGGAGCTCGAGGAAATGGGTTTTCTGGAGCAGCCGCATACGTCGGCCGGCCGTGTTCCTTCCGATAAAGGTTATCGGGCTTACGTCGACAGTTTGCTTCAGGTTGAGGCGCTGCCTGATGATGAAGCGGAAAAAATCAGGACTTATATGCGGGACAGCCTGGGCGAGCTGACCGGTCTGATCCGCAAGGCAGCCAGCGTTTTATCCGAACGGACAGGCTACCCGTCTCTCGCTTTGTCGCCTCAGCTGCGCCGAAGTCATTTGCAGCAGGTCAAAATGTTGATGATCGAACCGGGGCGGGCTCTGGTGGTTGTCGTTTTGTCCGCCGGCGTGGTTAAGGACCGCGTGGTCCGCATACCGGATATTCTGGATGCCGAACAGTTGATGCAGATATCTTCAGCTATTGAGGAAGGTTTATCCGGCATGACGCTGGATGATATCACCCTGGTTACGGTGGCTGCGGCGGCAAAAAACGCGCCGCTGCCTGAAAGTCTGCTGAACCAGGTCCTTTACGAAGCTTATGTGGCGATCAAACAGGCGGACAATCTGGAAGTCTATATCGACGGCACGCACAAGTTGCTGTCATATCCGGAATTTTACGACATCCATAAAGCCAAGGATTACCTCGATATGCTGGCCCGCGACGGAATCATCGCCGGTTATATGAGCGAAATGAAAGAACAGGATCCGGATTTGGGTTCATATCGGCCTTTCGCCGGCCATACCGGCGATCCGGCCGAAGAAGAGGGCACGGAACGGCAGGCATCCGGCGGCGCATCGTCCGGACGTGCCGGGCAGCCGGCCTATATGATCCGTATCGGCCAGGAAATTATGCTCGAAGGGCTGCAGGACTGCAGCTTTGTCACGACGACCTATAAAATGGGCGATGTCGTTGCCGGGCGGATCGGTGTCATCGGCCCGCGGCGGATGGCTTACGGCAAAGTCATATCCCATATTGGTTTTATGAAACAGACGATTAACGATCTCAGACGTCTCGCCCGCGGCGAAGATAAAGTGGAGGAATAGGCATCATGAAGAAAAGCAAGAATACCGAAGAGAATCCGTCGGCCGCTCCGGCCGCGGATCTAAAGGATCAAGCCGGCATGAAGAAAGCGGAAGCCGACGCGGCGGTTCAGCCGGCGGCCGCCGATGAGGAAATCGCCGTTAAAGAACCGGACCCCTGCCAAAGCCTAAAAGACAGCCTGGCGGCCAAAGAGAAAGATTTCGCGGCTTTGTCGGATCAATATCTGCGCCTGATGGCCGAATATGACAATTTCCGGAAACGCAGCCAGAAGGAAAAGGACGCTCTTTATGGCGAATCGATCGTCATGGTGATCAAGGAATGGCTGCCGGTTCTGGACAGCATCGATCTGGCCGAATTGGCTGCCGGTAAATATGACAACGAGGATGCCAGGCATATCGCCGCCGGGCTGGTTAAGATTCAAAAACAGGTCGACGAGGTTCTCGGGCGGCTGGGCGTGCAGACAATTCCCTGCTGCGGCCAGTCTTTCGATCCGATGCTGCACGAAGCGGTCATGCATGTCGAAGACGATTCGGTCGGTCCGTCCACGATTGTGGAGGAATTCCAGAAGGGATACCGCCGGGATGAACGGGTGATTCGCCACAGCGTCGTGAAAGTTGCCAATTAAATGGGATCGTTTTTTAATTTTCGTCTCCCATCTTTTAATAATCAGTTAAAATAGCAATGAAACAGGTTTCAATACAGGAGGGACAATCAGATGGCAAAAATTATAGGTATTGATTTAGGCACAACCAATTCGTGCGTCGCCGTTATGGAAGGCGGCGAACCGGTGGTTATTCCCAATGCGGAAGGCAACCGGACAACGCCTTCGGTCGTGGCATTCTCCAAAACCGGCGAGCGGCTGGTCGGCCAGGTCGCCAAGCGCCAGGCCGTAACCAATCCGGACCGGACCGTTATCTCCATCAAGCGGGAAATGGGTTCAAACCACAAGGTCAACATCGACAATAAACAATACTCGCCGCAGGAGATATCGGCGATGATCCTGCAGAAGATGAAGACGGATGCCGAGGCTTATCTCGGCGAGACCGTCACTCAGGCGGTCATTACGGTTCCGGCATATTTCAGCGACGCCCAGCGCCAGGCCACCAAGGATGCCGGCAAGATCGCCGGCCTTGAAGTTTTGCGGATCATCAACGAGCCGACGGCCGCTTCGCTGGCTTATGGCCTGGATAAAGAAGCGGATCAGAAAATACTGGTCTTCGACCTCGGCGGCGGCACCTTCGACGTCTCGGTTCTGGAAATCGGCGACGGCGTTTTTGAGGTTTTGGCGACCAACGGCAATAACCGTCTGGGCGGCGACGATTTTGACCAGAAAGTGGTCGATTGGCTGATTGAAGGTTTCAAGCGCGAGCAGGGCATCGATCTGCGCAATGACAAGATGGCCATGCAGCGTTTGCGCGAAGCGGCCGAGAAGGCAAAAATCGAGCTGTCCGGCGTCACCAGCACCAACATCAACCTCCCTTACATAACCGCCGACGCGTCCGGCCCGAAGCATCTGGATACCACGCTGACCCGGGCGAAATTCGACGAACTGACGCTCGATCTGGTCGAGAAAACCATGGGACCGACCCGCAGCGCTTTGGCGGATGCCGGCCTCAAACCTCAGGATATCGAAAAAATCCTGCTGGTTGGCGGATCTTCCCGTACGCCGGCAGTTCAAGATATGGTCCGCAAATTGTTCGGCAAAGATCCCTTTAAAGGAATCAATCCCGATGAATGCGTCGCCATCGGCGCCGCGATTCAAGCGGCCGTTCTTTCCGGCGATGTGACCGGGCTTTTGCTGCTCGATGTTACGCCGCTGTCCCTGGGCATTGAAACCATGGGCGGCGTATTTACCAAAATTATCGACCGCAATACGACGATTCCGGCTAAAAAGAGCCAGACTTTCTCGACGGCGGCCGACGGCCAGACCCAGGTCGAAGTCCATGTCCTGCAGGGCGAACGTGAAATGGCTCAGTACAACAAATCTTTAGGCAAATTCATATTGGACGGCATAGCGCCCGCGCCGCGCGGCGTACCGCAGATCGAAGTCGCATTCGACATCGACGCCAACGGCATCGTCCATGTTACGGCCAAGGATCTGGGGACCAACCGCGAACAGCATATTACCATTACGTCTTCCACAAATCTGTCTGACGATGAAATCCAGCGCGCGGTCAAGGAAGCGGAACGCTTCGCGGCGGAAGACAAATCGAAAAAAGAAGAAGTCGATACCCGGAACGCCGCGGATTCAGCCGTTTACCAAGCTGAAAAAACGCTGAAAGATATGGGCGATAAGCTGGACGGCGAAGACAAGAGCGCTGTTGAAAAAGCAGTGGAGAAACTGAAAGTCAGCATAGCGAGCAATAATGTAAGCGCGATGAAGGAAGATACCGAAGCCCTGCAGCAGGCCTTCTACAAGGCCAGC
>CAYRWC010000135.1:0-7539 GCA_964427795.1 uncultured Oscillospiraceae bacterium
GCGCGCTCCGCCGGGACGGCTTCCAGCGCGTACAGACCGCCGTCAAGTCGCGCCAGCGAAAATGGCTGATCGGCTGTCTGGTCCTAAACTTCGGCATTCTTGCTTTTATGAAATATACCAACTTTACGATTGCCAACATCAACTTTTTCCTGTCGGCGGCGGGAACCGGCACGCAGCTGAACTTTCTCAGCCTGGCTCTGCCGATGGGCATTTCTTTTTATACCTTCCAGACTATGGGGTATATCATTGATGTTTACCGGGGTAAATACGCGGCGGAAAAGAATGTTTTCCGGCTTGCTCTTTTTGTTTCTTTTTTTCCCCAGCTGGTTCAGGGGCCGATCAGCCGGTACGATGATCTGGCACAAACCTTATATCAGGAACATGCTTTTGACAAACGTCAGATCGGTTTCGGCTTGCAGCGTATTCTCTGGGGCTTTTTCAAGAAACTGGTTATTGCCGATCGGATGCTTGTTGCGGTTAATGCGATCATTAAATCGCCGGACCAGTACAATGGGGTCTATGTCTTTGTCGGCATGATGTTCTACGCGCTTCAGCTTTATGCCGATTTTACCGGAGGCATCGACATAACCATCGGCGTTGCCGAGGTATTCGGCATTCGGATCAAAGAGAATTTCAACGCGCCCTTTATGTCCAGATCGATCACCGAATACTGGAGACGCTGGCATATTACGATGGGAACCTGGTTCAAAGATTATCTTTTCTATCCGATATCTGTTTCCCGGCCGATGCTGAACTTGTCAAGGTCTTCGAGAAAACGGCTGGGCGAGTCGATCGGCAAACGGGTTCCGGTTTATGTCGCTACGATCATTGTCTGGTTTGCCACCGGCATCTGGCATGGCAGCAGTTGGAATTTCATCGTCTGGGGCTTGATGAACGGCGTCGTCATCATCTTATCGCAGGAATGTGAGCCTTTATATGCCAAGTTTCATCATCGGTTCAAGGTTAGGGACAAAACCGCTTATCGTGCGTTCGAAGTCGTGCGGACCGTCCTGCTGATGAGCTCGCTGCGTTTGTTTGATTGTTATCGGGATGTACCGCTGACCTTTAAAATGTTCGGTACGATGTTTACAAAATTCGATTTTACCAGCCTTTTCAGCCCCAAAATCATGAGCCTGGGGCTAAGCGGGGCGGATTATCTGGTGCTGGCCATTGGCCTGGCCATCCTGATCGCCAGCGGCATCGGCCGTGATCGGGGCGACATCCGGGAACGGATCGCCGCTAAACCGGCTGTCTGGAGTTATGTGATTTTTTCCGTGATGTTTATCGCCACCCTTCTATTCGGCGCGTACGGCGTCGGATATGATGCGAGCCAGTTTATCTACAATCAGTTTTGACGCGGACCGGGGAGACAAGGATGAGAATGAGATCATGGATAAAAAGAATAGCGGCGTTCTGCCTGATTATAGGAATCCTGCTGCTTTTGCAGCGTCTGGTTATGCCCAAATATGTTTCCGGCATTGTCGAAGGATCCCTGGTTGAAGATTATTACTCGGAAACAACCGCGCATGATGTTATTTTCGTCGGCGACTGCGAAGTCTACGAAAATTTTTCTCCGATAACGCTTTGGAAGGACTACGGCATCACCAGTTATATCCGCGGCAGCGCCCAACAGCTGGTCTGGCAGTCTTATTACCTTCTTGAAGAAACCTTGAAATACGAGAAACCCGAGGTTGTTATCTTTAATGTCCTGGCCATGAAGTATGACCAGCCGCAGAAAGAAGCTTACAACCGCATGACCCTGGACGGGATGCGGCCTTCTCTGTCAAAGCTGCGTGCCGTGCAGGCATCCATGCTGGAAGATGAAAACCTGATTGATTATATCTTCCCGATCCTGCGTTTTCACGCCCGCTGGAGCGAATTGACAGCCGAGGATTTCCAAAATTTATTCCTTAAGAAGAAGCTTTTTCACAACGGCTATTATATGAGAGTCGATGTCAAGCCGGCGACGCCGGCGCCGGTCGGGAAGAAACTGCCGGATTACCGGTTTGGCGGCAATGCTTATCATTATCTCGATCTTATGGTAGAATTATGCAAAACCAACGGCATTAAGCTGATCCTGATCAAATCACCGAGCATCTATCCTTACTGGTATGATGAATGGGAACAGCAGATGGAGGAATACGCTGCGCAAAATGATTTGCAATACATTAATTTCCTTGAACTTATGGATGAGACCGGCGTTGATTTGAACACCGACACTTATGACGGCGGTTTACATATGAATCTGGCGGGCGCGGAAAAATTGTCAAAGTATATCGGAAAAATTCTGCGGGACCAATATAACGTGGCAGACCGCCGCAGCGACGCGGATCTCAGCCGGGTCTGGCAGGAGAAGACGGCGTTTTACGACCAGATGAGAGACAGCCAGTATGAGGAATTGAAAGAATTCGGTTATTTGAAAAGCGTCGGTGTCCGGGACGCCGGCGAGAACAATTAGGATCGGACAGATCCGGAAAGAATGAGGATTGAGACATGATGAAGATAAAAAGGGCAGGTGTTCTTCTGCTGGCGGTTCTATTTGTGCTGGCGGGCTGTTCGGCGGCGCCGACCTCCGGAACAACGGGAACGAATCCCGGCAGCGGGAGCAGCCAGCCTGCCGGCGCCAAATCCGGTTACGCTTTTAAAACCGGCGATTTAACCATCTACATGCACGACGAAGCCGCTCCTATTCTGGAAAAGCTCGGCGAGCCAAAACAGACGTTTGAAGCGGAGAGCTGCGCCTTCCAAGGTAAAGAACGAACCTATGTTTATAACAGCTTTTCAGTCTATACTTATGAGCTCGACGGCGTCGATCATATCGCCTCCGTCGTTATCCTGGACGACAGTATCGGGACTCCCGAGGGCATATACCTGAATTCAACTATCGACGATGTGAAAAAAGCTTACGGCGACAAATACGAAGAATCCGTCGGTTTATATACCTATAAATCGGACATGATGAAACTGTCTTTCCTGATCAAAGATAATGCGGTCACTTCCATTGAATATGTAGCCTTGGCCAATAATTAAGATCAGCCTTGCCGGTCGGCCGGGCGGCTCGTAAAAACTTTTTTCAGCAGCAGGATGCCAACTACGCAAAGCTCAAGCACAGCGGCAATAAAAAGAACCAGGCCGGCATTGACCAGTATGATCGTCAAGCCGGCCGGTTCTGTTTCACCGGAAGCCAGGCCGGTGAACACGGCAACCAGCTGGAAAGCGATGAAAAAGAACACGGCCGCGGCGGTGCCCCAAACAATCAGTTTTCGGAAGGCGCGGGCGCGCAGCGCCGCCCAGAGCAGCAGCAGCGCGCCGGCCAGCGAGAAGGGAAAGAATTCCGCCGGCATCAGATAATCAAATAGAAACACCTGTGAACGAATAAGGCTCACTGCGGATGTTACGAGGGGAAACAGAATCGGGAACCAGACAAGAATGATGCCGGCCACTGCAAGAATCTTTGTAAAAACACCCTTGTTATCCATGGACAGGACCTCCCCCGGCTATGAGCGACAGGCTCTGAGACCAACGACACCTCTCTTATCATTTTATCATTTCCAGCATGTCCTGCCTGTTATTTTTCTGCCAATTCGGCCAGCATGACGGCTCTGGCCTGATTATAATCCGCGTAGTCCAGACTGCAGATTTGCTCGATGGGCAGGAGGTCCGGCTGGAAGTATTCGTCGATCTTCCGGTTTTTTACCAACAGCTGATAAACCTGCCGTACCGGTTCATCCCGGCCGGCTGCCCGGAGTCGGGCGAGCAATTCGAAGTCAACAATGCCTTTTTGCAGCTGCTTATAACGTAATGACAATAAGGCATTGCCGCCGGCAGCCGGATATACGAAATTAGTGTCGCCGGCCGGAAAACTGCCGTAACGGATGTCGGCGCGGGGATTATCCGGCCAGACCGTATAATTCCAGCGCAAAAAGCCGTCAAAGCCGATCATCGATGTAAAAATGCCGATAAACCGGCTCTCCAGCAGATGACTGCGGATAAACGTATTAAAATGATCAGGTCCGCAGCAGACATACCAGAGAAATTTTTTATCGGGCAATTGGTCCTGATAGGTTTTCAGGGTGCTGTATTCCGTACAGAGGCAATGGATATACGGGGCAAAATCATTGATGGACTCTTTGAATTCCTGGATAAATTCCGCATGGTTGATCGCGGTCTTGAAAATGAAACGCGGCGCGATCGTCGTTATTCTGCGGAGACTTTCGCGATATTTTGCCATATCGCCCGGTTCGTCGGCGGCAATCCGGATCCGGCCGATTTGATGGGTGCGGATAAAATACTGTTCTAAGCCGGCAATATAATCCTCAATATCCTGCTTGTTTTTCATGTAATGATACCGGTGATCCTGTGCGTCGTAATACCGCAGCAGGATCGGCTCCGGATAATCGGGGCAGAGAACGCTTGTGTCGAAATCAGGATGACTGTTGACGTTGACCAGGCCAAAAACCTCAATATCGCCGGCAATACCGTATTTGCCGCATAAATCGATATAACGCTGCATGGCTGTGTAGTCATAAATAAAATGACCGTCGGATGCTTTGGTGATGCCGATGATGGAAAATTCAAACAGATTCGACGGATTCCGTTGGTTGACAAAGCAGGACTGGCCGCGCCACGGGGCTTCACTGGCGATGATCGTTATGGATTTTTGCCCGAGCGCCGCTAAAGATTGAACATAAGACTCCATAATGGCAAAGTGGCGGTCGCTCCATAAGGCTGTTTCGTGTTTTCTGGCAATATTACTGTTGTGCTGCCATAAATCCAGATAAAAAGAATAATCCTTGCTGTCCGGCAGAACATAGTCCAGAATAGTCAGATTGACTTCCAATGTTTCGGCCAGCTGCTCATCCTGATACCGGGTTGAAGTATAAATACTTACATAAGCCTTGGCCGGCCCGGCAGGCGCATCTTTGGGAATATGGAGCTCCGCCCAGACGGCTGTCGGCATATTGGCCGCTGCTTCAACAACCGGCTCCGATAAAAGAATATCGGCTTTTCGTGTATCGTCGTCATCAAGGACAAAACCTTCAATATTCTGCGTAACCGGGCAGAATGCGCTGATTTCCGGCCGAATGCATAACAACTCGCCTTTCTCGGAATACCAGGGCGATTGGCCGATATTGACGCAATATCGTTGATCGGCTTGAAGCAGGATCTGAAATGCGACGGTATCATTTTTGGCCGCGGCCAGATCGGCGGGCAAGGAAGCGTCCGAAGGCATATGATAATCCAAGGTTAACTTATACGCATCATGAACGAGTTTTACTGAAATGCTCATCGCTGATAGAACCCCTTTCGGCAAAACCTTTGTTATGGTTTTGCTTAAAGTTATTCTATCATTCAAATCAAGCCTGTAAACCCTCTTTTAATGTCCGGAGATTCTGGCGCATCACGGAAAAATAATCGGCGCCGGACGCTTTTTGTTCGTCGTTCAAACCTTCGAGCGGATTGAGCACTTCGGTTTTGGCGCCGATAGCGTCGGCTATCGTTTCAGCTACTTTGGGACTCACTAATTCCTCAAAAAAAATAACTTTGATCCGGCGTTCTTTGGCAAAATCGATAATATCCGCCATGCGGGCCGGATCCGGCTCGGAATCGGCGGAGAGCCCTTCGATGGGAATCTGGTTGAGGCCATAAGCGCTGCATAAATAGCCGAAGGCCTGATGGGCGACAATAATGTCTTTATTGGCCAGCGGCGACAGCGTATCCTTGTATTCCTGGTCCAGTTTGGCCAGTTCTGCCGCATAATGCTCATAGTTGGCTTCATAATAATCCCGGTGCTCCGGATCCGCCTGGCTGAACGCCTGCTTGATCTGTTCCATTTCCTGCCGGGCATAAAGCGGATTCAGCCAGACATGCGGGTCGTACAACACGCCGGATCCTGCCGCTTCTCCCTCGGCTTCGGCGCCGGCGAGCAAATCGATGCCTTTTGACGCTTCGACGGCAATCAGGTCCTGGTTCTCGATGGTGTCAAGGACATCCTGAATCCAGTTTTCCATGCCGGCTCCGTTGTAGATAAAAATGTCGGCGGCTTCCAGATGGACGATGTCGGTCGCGGTCGGCTCCCAATCATGCGGTTCCGTGCCGGCCGGCACCAGATTGGAGACAGTGACCCGGTCGCCGCCGATTTTGACCGCAAAATCATACATGGGGTAAAAGCTGGTGTAAACCGACAGCTGAGATCCGGCCGCGGTATTTTCACCGGACGCGTTCGTCTCGGTATTCGGCGCGACCCGGCAGCCGGCGAGTAGAAGCGGCATAGTCAGCATAAAAAAAATGAATGATCTTTTTAGTATATTCAAAATCATCGGCCTCCCGGACAATTCATTGCTTATTTGCAAATGCGTATGATTTGCATTTGCGTTAATTATAGTGCCGCTGCCGGGCGTTGTCAAGAAAGGTTCCTTCCATGATATACCATGATATAATGAATCATAACTTTGCGGCCGACAAACGGCGAGAAGGAGATATATATGGCAGACATTCATCGCTTGACCATCGAATCGGACGGCTTTAAACTCGATGGCAGCCCCTTTCGGATTATTGCCGGCGCTATCCATTATTTTCGGGTGCCCCGCGAATACTGGCGCGATCGCTTGCTGAAGCTTAAAGCCTGCGGATTCAATACCGTCGAAACGTATATAGCCTGGAATGTCCATCAGCCGCAAAGAGATCGATTTGATTATGACGGCATGCAGGATGTGGCGGCTTTTTTGCAAACAGCCCAGGAGATCGGTTTATATGCGATTGTGCGTCCGGGTCCCTATATCTGTTCCGAATGGGATTTCGGCGGCTTGCCCTGGTGGCTGCTGCAGGATAATGATATTCAGCTTCGTTGCATGAATCAAGCATATTTGCAGGCTGTTGATGCATTTTTTGACGATCTGATGCCCAGACTGGTGCCGCTTCAGTCGGTCAACGGCGGCCCGATCCTGATGATGCAGGTTGAAAATGAGTATGGCAGTTACGGCGACGACCAGGTTTATATCCGCTATCTGGCCGACGGTCTGGTCCGGCGCGGCATACAGGTGCCGCTGTTTACGTCCGACGGACCTTCGGATTTCATGCTGACCGGAGGTACTTTGCCGGATGTCCACAAAACGGGCAATTTCGGATCCAATACAGCCGGCCAATTTGCCAAGCTGCGCGAGCACCAGCCCGATGGTCCTCTGATGTGTACGGAATTCTGGAACGGATGGTTCGATCATTGGCAAGAGGAGCATCATTCGCGCGATGCCCAGGACGCCGCGAAGACACTGGATGAGATTTTGGCTGCCGGCGCTTCCGTGTCGGCGTATATGTTCCACGGGGGAACGAATTTCGGCTGGATGAACGGCGCCAACGATCTTGGTGAATACCAGCCGACTGTCAACAGTTATGACGATGACGCGCCCGTTAATGAATGCGGCGATTTAACACCCAAGTATCATGCATTTCGCTCCGTTATCGCCAAATATGCCGTTGTGCCGGAATGTCCGCAGCCGGAGGCGGTGCCTAAGAAAAATTACGGCCGCCTGGCGTTTACGG